>JBGTNC010000267.1:0-6904 GCA_041743265.1 Alphaproteobacteria bacterium
CATAACCCAGCCCGCAAAGCTGTTGACGTTCACACCCGCATAGGGCGATGCCGCGACCTGTTCGGCCACATACATAAAAACATCCAGACTTTTTTCTGTGACTTGCAGCGGCCAATGTTCCAACCCCAGCGGCATCATCAAACACGCAAATAACCCCAGCGGAAAGGTAATGAAAGATGATACAGGTACTGCAATCATATTCGCGAGTAACCCGCCCAGCAGCGTCACGCGCGAAAAATGATACAGCGCGAAAGGTGCCGTTGCGATACTGGCAATCAATGTGGTTGCAAAACATCCCAGCAAATACAAGCTATAGCGTTTGGCAAAGCCTGCATCCCTGAAATGCTTTTTCCACCACGGGCTGCTGGCTTCGTAAAACGAGATCAGTGCCACCACTGCAGCAAAAGACATCTGGAAGCTGGGGCCCATGACGCTTTCAGGTTCAAACAAAAACAAAATAAAGGCCGCAAAAACCGCCAGCCGCAGCGTGAACGGATTACGGTCCAGCATAATGGCAGTCATGACCACACAGGTCATAATCACCGCCCGCTGCGCCGGCACGGGGGATCCAATCAACAGCATGTAAAAAACAGATACCGCCATGGCAACCACTGCCGCAATTTTCTTCACGGGCCAACGCAGGGCCACAAACGGGATAGCGGCCAGCAAAGCGCGGATCAGAAAGAACGGAAAACCTGCAATCAAAATAAAATGCGATCCTGAAATGGCAATCAGATGCGCAATGCCAGATAGCCTTGCCGTATCCCAATCTTTCTCAGAAATGCCGTTATCTTCGCCAATCATAAAAGCCGTCACCAAGGCCGCATTATCACGGTCAGGAATAGCCTCTGCAATTTTCTCGCGGATATGTTTGCGCAGCTTTTCAAAAAAGAAAGCATCTTTGGCGCGTGGTTCTATAACCTTCAAATCACCATAGGCAAAACCTGTCGCCCCCAGACGTTTAAAAAAGGCATGGCGCTGAAAATCAAATGCGCCCGGCAATAACGGCGGAGATAACGGCAATAGCCCTGCCCTGATTTCAACAATGTCACCTGCCTGCGGAATTGTTTGATCGGCAGATTTTAATTTTACCCGCACACGGGCCGGCATCTCCCCGCGAAAATACTCTCCCTCAATCAACGATACATAGGTCAGCACAATGCGATAGGTTTTGGGCTGCGGGTCTACTTCCACAATTTTGCCGCGGATGGTGACGGCGTAGGATTTTTTTTCCAACACGGGCGCGGAGACGGTATCTGTGCGCCATTGAATGGCCGCAAACCCGCCTGCCGCCAAAAATAACGCCAGCATCATAAAAAAGACCGGACGGTTTCGGTAAAATGCTGGCAGCAAGGGCGCCATGAGCAACATCACCAACCCGCCCAGCATCAAGGGCGGTTCGCTGTGCAGGCTGAAATAAAGCGCAATGCCCAAGGCCATGGGCACAGGCGTCCAGAAGACCCAGCGATCCCGCTGGTCTTGTATCTGCGCCCATAATGCTTTCAAAAACCTTGCCATGTGGGCATACCTTACGTTAAACATAAGAGAAAATCATCAAGGCTTTTAAGGCTATTTATCATGTCCAAGACCGTTACCCGCTTTGCCCCATCCCCCACCGGCTACCTGCATATTGGCGGGGGCCGCACGGCATTGTTCAATTGGCTCTTCGCCAAACACACAGGCGGCACGTTTTTACTGCGCATTGAAGATACCGACCGCGCACGTTCAACCGAAGCTGCCGTAGATGCCCTGCTGGATGGCATGAAATGGCTGGGACTGGAATGGGACGGCGAGCCGATTTTTCAATTCGCCCGTATGGACCGTCATGCTGAAGTCGCACACCAATTGGTGGCCGAAGGCAAAGCCTATCATTGCTATTGCACACCGGAAGAGCTGGAGCAAATGCGCGCCGAGCAGATTGAAAAAGGCCTGCCGCAAAAATACGATGGCCGCTGGCGCGACCGCGACCCGAAAGATGCCCCCGCTGGCGTCAAACCCGCCGTGCGCATCAAGGCCCCAAACCGTCTGAACGAAGACATGGTCATTCATGACGACGTACAAGGCGAAGTACGCGTACCCTATACACAGCTGGATGATATGGTTCTGCTGCGCAGCGATGGCACGCCGACCTACATGCTGTCTGTTGTGGTCGATGACCATGACATGGGCATCACTCATGTCATTCGCGGTGATGACCACCTGACCAACGCTTTCCGCCAACGCATGATTTACGATGCCATGGGCTGGGATGTACCCAAGTTTTCGCATATCCCCATGATTTTGGGCGAAGACGGCACAAAACTTTCCAAACGCCACGGCGCGGTCGGCCTGCACGAATACGCCGCCCAAGGATATCTGCCCGAAGCCATGCGCAATTACCTGCTGCGCCTCGGCTGGGGCCATGGCGATACGGAGATTGTGGATCAGGAAGAAGCCATCCGCCTGTTTACACTGGAGGGTATCGGCAAATCTCCCTCCCGCATGGATTTTGCAAAGCTCGCACATGTGAATGCGCATTACATGCGCACGGCGGATGAAGATCGGTTATTTGAACTGACCGTACCGTTTATCGAAGCTGAACTGGGCACAAAGCCGGATGCAGAGGGCCTGCAAAAATTCAGACAAGGTATCCACGCCCTGAAAGAACGCGCCACAACATTAATTGAACTGGCACAGGCCGGATTGTTTTTTGTACGCCCACGCCCCTTGCCGCTGAACGATGATGCAGCGAAGGTTTTGGATGATGCAACACGTGCACTGCTGGCAGATATGAAATCAACACTCGTCTCCCTTGATGATTTCAAGGCAGAGCAGATTGAAAGCGCGTTGAAAGAATTTGGCACCGGCAAAGGCCTGAAGCTTGGCAAAGTCGCCATGCCCTTGCGTGCGGCCATTACCGGCACCACCAATAGTCCGTCCATCTTCCATGTCGCAGAAATTCTGGGCAAGGAAGAAACTTTGGCGCGCCTATCGGATGTTGCTTGATATTTTTGCTGTGCAATTCCCTAGATAACATAAAACCGCAATGGCGGTAATTATGTCCAATGATTTTTCATCTTGGACTCTGCGCTGCAATCCCGTATATATGTAACACAATTCAAAACGACAAAAATAATAAGAAAAATCAAAAAACCGGGTGCGGTTGATAGAGGCTTCTGCCTGAAACAAGGCAGCGTGTGTGAAAAGAACAAAAACGTTTTTCGCAAACGAGGAAGGACTATCGATCATGGGATTCCGCAAAAAAATTCTTGATGGCTTCAAAGGCATTCTGCCAGCCATCTCCCAAACTGAAAAAGAGGCACTTGAATCCGGCACAGTAGGCTGGGATGGCGAGCTGATGAAAGGCACCCCGAACTGGGATGTACTTTGGAAGATGCCAAAACCCGAACTGACCGAAAAAGAACAGGCCTTCTTGAACGGTCCTTGTGAAACACTTTGCAAAATGATCGACAACTATCAGGTCAGCCTTGATGGCGATCTGCCGCGCGATGTTTGGGACTTCATTAAAAAAGAAGGCTTCATGGGCCTTGAAATTCCCGAAGAAAGCGGCGGACATGGTTTTTCTTCTGCTGCACACTCTGCCGTTGTAATCAAACTGGCCAGCCGTAGCATTGCCGCTGCTGTGACCGTCATGGTTCCAAACTCGTTAGGGCCTGCGGAATTGATCCACGCTTACGGCACGCCTGAACAAAAAGAACACTACCTCCCCCGTCTGGCGGATGGCCGCGAGGTACCCTGCTTTGCCCTGACAGAACCTGAAGCCGGTTCCGATGCAGGCAACATCAGCGCACGCGGCGTTGTATGCAAGAATGACAAAGGCGAGCTGGGCATTACCCTTAACTGGGAAAAACGCTACATCACCCTCGGCCCCGTTTCCACGCTGCTGGGTCTTGCGTTTAAACTGGAAGATCCGGATAACCTGCTTGGCAAAGACAAAGTCGATGTGGGTATTACCTGCGCGTTGATCCCGAGCAACACCCCCGGTGTTGAAATCGGCGATCGTCACCGCCCGATGGATCTGCCCTTCCACAACGGCCCGAACACCGGCAAAGACGTTTTCATTCCAATCGAAAACATCATTGGTGGCCCGGAACGTGCTGGCGAAGGCTGGAAAATGCTCATGGAAAGTCTGGCCGTTGGCCGCTCCCTTTCCCTGCCCGCATTGTCCACAGCTGGCGCGAAACTTTCCAGCTATGCCTCGGGTGCTTATGCACGCACACGCAAGCAGTTCAATACATCGATCTCCCGCTTTGAAGGGATCGAAGAGCCGCTTGGCAAAATGGCTGGCCTGACATACATGATGAACGCCGCACGCGAAGCCACCTTGCAAATGGTGGATATGGGCGAGCGTCCTGCCATTCCATCTGCCATCTTGAAATACCACCTGACCGAAAACATGCGTACCATCGTCAACGATGCGATGGATATTCATGGCGGCAAAGCCGTTTCCAACGGCCCGAAAAATACTTTTGCTGATTTGTACAAAGGTATTCCGATTGCCATCACGGTTGAGGGTGCGAATATTATGACCCGTAACCTGATCATCTTTGGTCAGGGCGCGGTACGTGCACATCCTTATGTGTTGAAAGAACTGCAAGCGGTTGAAGAGCCGGACGAGAAAAAGGCCCTTAACCAGCTTGTTAAAACGCTTGTCAAACATGTCGGCAACGGTATTCGCAGCTTTGTGAAATCTGTTGTTTACGGCGTGACCGGCGGTGCTTTCAGCAAAAAGCCGAAGGGCATCGATAAACAAACCACAAAATACTACAACCAGATTAACCGTCTGACCGCCTCTTTCAACCTTGCCGCCGAAGCCACACTGGGCACACTGGGCGGCGGGCTGAAGATGAAAGAACGTGTATCTGCGCGTTTGGGTGATGTGTACAGCAACCTGTACCTTGCCTCGACCGTGCTGTGGTACTACGAGAAAAACGGCCAGAAAAAAGAAGATCTGCCGCTGGTGCATTGGGCTTGTTCCCACGCATTAAACAACGCGGAAATGGCGCTCGACAAAGCCTTGCAAAACCACCCGAACAAAGTGGTCGGCAAACTGTTGCAGCCTATTATCTTCCCGCGTATGGCTGTACCTTTCCTCAGCAAATACCAGACATCGGCACCGTCCGACAAAATGGATGCACTGGCGGCGGATACCATCCGCAACCCTGGTGATGTCCGTGACCGTCTGACAGCTGGTATCTTTAAACCTCTGGATGAGAAAGAGCCGCTGGGTATTCTGGAAGCCGCTTTCAAACTGACAGTCGAGAGCGAGCCGCTGGAGAAAAAAATCTACAAAGCGCAAAAAGATGGCACGCTGCAAAAAGGCATGGGCCGCCAAGCCCAGCTGGAAGCTGCACAAAAAGCGAACATCTTGACCGAAGACGAAGTCAAAACACTGCAAATGACCGACGTGGCCCGCCGCGCGGTTGTGGATGTGGATGCCTTCCCGCAGACAACAAAGTCTGGCGCGGTTGCACTTGATGATAGCGCAGTAAAGCCGACACCGGCCCCTGCCACGCCCGCCAACCCGCCAGCCCCCAAGGGCCCGAAGGCAGCGTAATCATTTACTAAAATGAGAAAAAAGAAACGGCTGCACCCGAAAATGGTGCAGCCGTTTTCTTAAACTTAAGCCCCCAGTTTTGCACCGGCGGAAATTTTACTGATCCGTTGCGTCGATTGCGCATCAATATCTGCATTGATTTTTTGCTGGCCAGGATGTGCGGATTCCGCAGCAGATTTAATGGCATCTGCCAGAACGGGGGCCATCAACCCTGCTTTTTGCAAAGCGCTTGCCACAACATCGGTCGGCGCATTCGCGCTGACATCTTTGGTCTGGCCCAATTTATTCGCAATAATGCCTGCACTTTGCAGCGCCTGCACGACTTTTGTAGCCTGCCCATCGCGCACGCCCAATCTGGTTTCTACACGCATGGTGTTGGCACCGGATTTTTCGCTGAAAGAACCCTCTTCGCGCATGAGTGTAACGGGCGACAATGGATAAGCTGACAAATCAACATCTACATAATTTACAGGCTTTTCCAGCCCCATCTCCTTGGCGCGGTCTGTTGTCATCTCGTCTATCGTAATACTGACAAGACCTGCCTCAACAGGCGTGAGTTTCAAGCGGTGCAGCTCGTTCGCCATGACATCTTCGGCAATATCTTGTCCCAGCACGGCGTAATGATGATCGCTGTTGCCCTTTGGGGCCGTTTGCGTCAGTGCCACAGCCACGCGCATTAAATCTTCTTGCTTCACGTTATCAATCACAACGCTGAAACCTGATGAATTGCCGTGCCCATTCACTTTGGCATCGGTAATACCCACGTTTTCCTGTAAAAGGCCCAGCACCGTTTCGGCGCGCATATCGCGCTTATCCTGCCCTGTCGAAAAAACAAGGCTGATAGAATACTGGTCGCGGACATAAGGATGCTGGCGCAATTCGATGGATGACAGGTCCTGATCGCTCAAACCCTTGTAATCCCCGCAATAACGGTGGCAATCGCCCTCGTGCTTGTTTTCGGAGGGGTAAAATTCGTATTCGGTTTTATAGGTATTTGCCATGTATGCCCCGTTTACCCCGCATCTTGTGTGACTCGGTTATATTGTATTTTATTTATGTTAAAAATTTACTACCAAATCCAGACTAATCGTTCAAATATTTTTGCGCAGTGCGTCAAAGGAGGAATTGATTTAATAGCAGCTTAAACTATTATTAAACAAAGACATTTACCTTTGAGTCTCTCAAAGGCATCAACGAGGAATTCAGCCCCCATGACAAACTCCGCCGCATCTTCCCAAAAAGAACCCAGCAAAACCGTTACCCTGACCGATAACTCAACGGGTAAACAATACGAATTTGCGGTGCTGGATGGCTCCACAGGCCCCAGCGTGATCGACATCCGCAAGC
>JBGTNC010000268.1:0-11092 GCA_041743265.1 Alphaproteobacteria bacterium
AGACACCATCCCCGATGACAGCAACGATACCGAAGAAGCACCCGCCTTCAACGTGAAGAACAGCCTTGAGCCGATCCCCGTCAAAGGCACCAAAGTCGGCGTTTTACCACCCCCTGGCGACGGCACCCCGCCGCAGCACGAACCACGCCTTTTTGCGGTTCTGAACCAGATCCGCGCCCCTAAAAACGGCGGCGGGCCCAAATACGCTTGAAAATAAACACATTTTAGGGCTTTTTTTTGCAAAAAACGCCCAAACCCCGCTAGACAAACGCCAGCAAGCGGCATACCATATTTATAAGGGGGGTAGTTGTGTTTTTTTGGGCCAACGACCAATGCTGATTCTATGCAAAATATGGGGATTTTCAGGTTGAAACAGGTTTTTACCCTGCTTCTGGCTATTGTTTTTGCGACTGTCGCCGTCAGTGCGTATCCCGCCGAGGCTGCGCGCAAAAAAAGCACAGCACCAAATCTTAAATACGCCTCCATCGTCATGGACGCCGCAACCGGCGTTGTGATCAGCGAAAGCAACCCTGACAAACTGCTCTATCCCGCATCACTCACCAAAATGATGACGCTGTATCTGACATTCGAGGCGATCAGCCAAGGCCGCCTGCGTAAAAACAGCCGCCTGTCCGTCTCCGCCAATGCGACGGCGCAAGAACCTTCCAAACTGGGTCTGCAAGCTGGTTCCAGCATTCGTGTGGAAGATGCCATTCTGGCGCTGGTCACAAAATCTGCCAACGATGTGGCGGTCGTGCTGGCCGAAGGCATCGGCGGATCCGAAACGGCTTTCGCCAGATTAATGACATTGCGCGCGCGCCAACTGGGTATGCGCAATACAACTTTCGTCAATCCGCACGGCTTACATGATACACGCCAAGTTTCCACCGCGCGTGATATGGCTGTACTTGGCCGCGCCTTGATGCGCGATCATCCGCATGAATATAAATACTTCAGCACCAACAGTTTTAGTTATGCTGGCAAAAGCTATAACAACCACAATCACCTGATGAAAAAATACGAAGGCATGGACGGTATCAAAACCGGTTACGTGCATGCATCTGGCTATAACCTTTGTGCCTCTGCCGTGCGCGATGGCCGTCGGTTGATCGGTGTTGTCTTCGGCGGTAAAACATCGCTGAGCCGTAACAACCATATGGCAGAAATTCTCGATAACGGCTTCACCCGTCTGGGCGAGCCACGCATTGCCCAACGCATCGAACAACAAAACATTCAACTGGCTGCGGTGACCTTGCCTGTCCGCAAACCGAAAACAGTCGGCGCCGTAACGGCCGTTGACCGCGCCATTGCCGCAAATGTTGTGGCCCGCAACGATACAGAAACCGAACCACGTTTCAACGCACTCGGCCTTGTCGGCGTTGAACAAGGCGATAGCGAAGACGGTAGCGAAGCGCTTTATATCCGCCCGACCAAAAACCCCATCAATATTATTCGCGCGGCAGCACCTGAAACTGCCGCAGCCCCCGTGCGCCAAAGCCTGGGGCAGGCTGTATGGTCCATTCAAGTCGGTGCCTTTTCTACGCGCGATGCCGGTTTGAACGCGCTGCGCGGTGCCAAGGGCGCATTACCGCCCGCCTTGATCGCCAGCGGCCAGTATATGATTGCCCCACTGGTCACCAGCCGTGGCTTGATTTACCGCGCCCGTATGTCGGGCCTGAGCCGTGACCAAGCCACACAGGCTTGCCGTATTTTGAAAGACAACTGCCTTATTTTGGCCGCGCAATAACTTTTGCACGTATTGTCAGCACGGGCGTTAATGCCGGAACCACACGATGCCGGAACCACACGATGATTGATCCGTTAGACTCCGTAAGACGGGAGAAAGGACATTGTCATGACCACAGATACAACGCAGCCCCCTATTCAGACGCCGCCCGCGCCAGATAGTAATATTGCCCTGCGCGTCGTCGTTTATGGCTTTGTACAGGGTGTGAATTACCGCCGCTGGCTGCAAGGCGAGGCGCGGGAGCGTGGCGTCTATGGCTGGACCCGTAATTTGAGCGACGGCACCGTCGAAGCCCTGTTCTATGGTGATGCCCGCGTGGTGGATGATCTCGTTCGTGCGGCCCGCCACGGCCCCGCCATGGCACGGGTTGACAGGGTACACTCCGAACCTGCAGAGTATGACGGCATCATCGAAGATTTCCGCATCGAAACCTCTGTTTAGGAATACCCGCCCCTATGCCCCGTTTATATATGTTTCCGGCCCTGTTGCTGACAGCGCTTTTCATGTTCAGCCCTGTGAATGCCTTTGCGCAAGACGCTGTGACAAAAGCACCCGAAGTGCCGTTCCGCACCGATGGCGGATTGATCAACGCGGAATATTACCTCTCCACCGGTAAATACACACAAGCACTGGATGTGCTGGGCGGTGTATTGCAGCGCCACCCCAAAGATGCCGATGCCTATACCTATCGCGGCTATGCCTTTTACAAACTGGGCGATTTGAAAAAAGCGCGGGAGAGTCTTCGCTATGCCCTTACCATCAACCCCACGCATCTTGGGGCCAATAAATATCTGGCGAACTTGTATCTGGCCGAAGATAATTTGCCCAAAGCTATGGAGCAATTACAGGTTATTCTCTACGTCTGCGCGGGCATGAATTGTACCGAAGCCGATGAATTGCAAGGCGAAATCAACCGCTACAAGAAAAAGCCCGCCAAGTAAAACAGCCCGCTTTTACGCTTTATTCAGATAGTTTTGCTATGCTTCAACTGTATTTCTACACCTACAGAAGGACGCCCTATGGCTTTGGCCCAAGCGTTTAATACAGCATCGCAGAATACAACAGCCGCAGATGCGGCAGAGTTGCTGATGCTTTTGCAGCGCAAATGCGATGGCTCAAGTCAAAACCTAGGCCTGTATGAACGGGCGATTGAACTCATTAAAAATGGCGCCTCTCTTTCGGTCACGGATGCCGAGCACGGACGCACGCCCCTGATGTGGGCGAGCTTTCATTGCCGCGCCAAAGTGCTAGATGAAATTCTGCCGCGCACTGACAACCCCATGGTTACCGACAAAGAAGGCAAAACCGCATTAGATCACGCCCGCAAGCGCAAACACAAACCCGCCATTGAACGCTTGGAAAAAGCAGATGGCCAGTACCGTCAACGCCTATTGGCGGAGCTGCAGGATGTCTCTACAAAACGAGATACAAAAGTCATGAAAACACTGGTCTTTAAAAGACCGGCCCCGCAAGGCGCAGGACAAAAATAAATTTAACCGAATTTACGCCGTGGCTTTGTGACCGCTTGTGACGCAAAGGCTGGTACCGTCGCATCGCAAATATCCCTGAAATCGCGGATCACATCTTGTAAATCGCTTTTCAGCTTTTTCATGCCCGCATGGCGGTGCAGGTTTTTCTCGTTCATGTACAAAGCGCGGTTGATTTCGATCTGAATACTATGGCGGCCTGCATCGGGCTTACCGTAGCGATGCACAATTTCCGCACCACGAAAGCCCGGAATATTCATGCCCACGACATAGCCCTTCGCTTCCAACAACACGCGCAGCTTATCTGCCAGCGCCGCATCGGCAGTTTCGCCGTCGCGCGTGCCCAGAATAATGTCGTATTTGTTCTGGCGGGTACCGCGGTAAATGGTGGACGGCATGGAATGGCAGTTCAAATGCACCACACGGCCTTGTTCGCTGGCTGCTTTGTCCAGCATACGCGCCAAGCGGTCGTGATAAGGCTTGTGATAGCCGCTAACACGGTTGAAGGCCTCGCCTAAGGATAGTTTGCGTTTATACACAGGCACCCTGTGGCGGGGCGTGACAGGGCTTCTGATCAAACCGCTTTCAACGGGTGTAAATTCAGCGCGCGCCGCTTTTGCGCCGGCTTTGTTAAAATCGGCCACAATCTTTGACGCATCGCGGTTGGCATCGATATACGATCTTGGGAATTGCGCTTGCAAAAACGGCACGCCTAAATCCGGCAGGAAATCGAACAATTTGTCGATCCAGGCATCTTCGGCCTGACGCAGGGTTTGTTTATCACAGCTGTATTTGAAATCTGCCGGATAATGACGGCCACTATGCGGGCTGTCGGCCACCAGACAGGTTTTATGTGTCCCTTTGGCGCGGGACTGGCGTGCGACGTGGCGGGCGCTTGGTTTTGTCACCGCCGCGCCTCCTTATCCTGCCATTTTGGCGATGGTATTGGTGGTGCTGAAACCGTCTTCCATTTCGGCGCGCACAACTTTGCCGCCCCAGGATGTGATCAGGTCATAGCCCACAACCTCTTCCAGCTTGTACTGGCCACCCTTCACCAAAACATCGGGGCGTACGGCTTTCATCATCTCGATCGGTGTGTCTTCATCGAAAACCACAACCATATCTACGCATTCCAGCGCAGACAAAATGGCTGCGCGGGCTTGTTCGTTCTGCACGGGGCGCGCGGGGCCCTTCAGACGTTTGACCGATGCATCGCTGTTAATCGCCACCACCAGATAATCACAAGCGGCTTTGGCTTGTTGCAGCGTAGAAATATGACCCGGGTGCAGCAAATCAAAACAGCCATTCGTAAAGCCAATTTTGCCACCGCGCAAACGCCAACGGTCTGCTTGCTCCCCTGCCGCATCACGGCTGGAAAGTTTTGTGCGCGCACTGCCTTGCGGTTTTTGCGCACTCACGCTGTCTTCCAGTACAAAAAGAATTTCATCGGGACGCGCTGTCGCTGTCCCCGCCTTGCCCACCACAATACCGGCGGCAATATTGGCCAAAAGCGCTGCATTGCGCAGGTTAACACCCGCAGCCAACGCCAGTGCAAAAGCTGCCACAACTGTATCACCCGCACCAGATACATCATATACTTCGCGCACATTGGCGGGGATATGTACCGGTTCTGCATTCGCCGTGATAATCGACATGCCATCTTTGCTGCGGGTCGCCATCACCGTTTCAATGTCGCATTCCACGATGATTTTCATGGCGGCGGCGCGCACATCCTGATCGGTCGCGCAGGTCATGCCTGTTGCGGTTTCAAGTTCTTTGCGGTTCGGGGTAATCACCGTCGCGCCACGATAGCGTGCGAAGTCGCGCCCTTTTGGATCCACCACCACGGGTTTGTTATGACGGCGGGCACTGTCAATAATGCCGCGAATAATACGGTCGGTCAGCAAGCCTTTGCTGTAGTCCGACAAAACAACAACGCCTGCTTTTTCAATTTCGTTTTCAAAGGCGGCAAGTACGGCATCTTCCACATCGCTGGTCACCGGCAATGCTTTTTCACGATCCACGCGCAGCATCTGTTGCCCACCGCAGACGAAGCGGCTTTTCACGGTGGTGAAGCGGTCGTGCGCCATTTCCAGCGCGGCGCCGATGTTCAGGCTCTCTAATTGGGATTTAACTTCGCGGCCGTTCAGGTCATCGCCCACCACGGACAGCAGCGTCGATGCCCCGCCCAGTGCTGCGATATTGGACACCACGTTGCCAGCGCCCCCCAGCATGTGTTTTTCACGCTCGACCAGAAAAACCGGAATCGGCGCTTCGGGGGAAATGCGTTCCACCGCGCCGTAAACAAAACGATCCATCATCACATCCCCGACACAGAGCACGGTGCCGCTGGAAAGGCGCTGGAGTTCTTCAAAAAGAACATTGTTTTCAATCATTTAATTCACCGTCTGTGAGGTCATAGGGGTGCGTATTGCAGGCTTTGGAAGGCATTTTTAACATATTCCATAAGTTCCCACAAGCACTAAAACGGCGCCATTTTCACCAGATATTAACAATTATGCATAATAATAAAGCTGTATCAGGGTCGGGTGTGAGAGACCCTTTAATATAAGAGCGTCAGAGCAAAGGGTGTCAATGTTAGAGACGTGGGAACAACCATCGACCGATCTGCCTGCTGGATTAAAAGCAGCAGCAGAGCCCGTTGTTCAGCCACGCGGCAGCATGTTCCGTCGTTTCAGCCGCAGCCTGCGCACCTATCGTTTGGGTGATTTGATGGTGGCAAGCGGTGTGCTGCGTGCCGAAGACCTTGTCACGGCGCTGGCCCTGCAAAAACAATCACGTGATCCTTTGGGTCGCATTCTGGTGCGCGAAGGATATGTTTCCGCCGCACAGCTTTATACCAAACTGGCCGAGCAGTGGTGCATGAAAGCATCCACTGCGGGTGTTGCCTTCATGCTGCAAACCTTCACGCCCAGTGTGGCGCGTGCGGATGATAGCGGCTCTTCGCAAGTACGTCTGGCGGCGGCCTTCTCGCCTGCTTCCGTCAAGCCTGTCTTGCCGCATATCAGCAAGCCGAAATTGTTCGGCTCCATGGAAATTCGCGCGAATGATTTGTCTGCCTTTACCAAATGGACGACCGTCATGACGCGCTTTGAACAGCAAATGACAACAGCCGCCGAAACACCGCGCATTCAGGCATGGAAAGCGAAACTGCAATCGCTGAAATCCGCCAGCGCACAAGACCAAGTTTCTGCCGTCAACGAATACATCAACAACGTCGCTTACGTCGAAGACAGCCGCAACTACGGCATCTCCGACAAATGGGCAACGCCCGTAGAATTTTTCACGCGCGGCGGTGATTGCGAAGATTTCGCCATTGCCAAATACGCATCGCTGCGCGCACTGGGTTTTTCAACCGACCAGCTGCGCATTGCCATTGTGCAAGATAAAATCAAAAACATCGCCCATGCGATTTTGATCGTCTATACCGAAGACGGTACCTTTGTGCTGGATAACCAAGACAAACGCACCCGTCAGGTACAAGACGTCACCCGCTACCAGCCCGTGTTCTCCATCAACGCGACCAACTGGTGGCTGCACCGCATGCCCGCTGGCAAAACATCCTAATCTTTTAAATCTCTGGTTTATTCGGGCAGGCTGAAAAGCAGGTCGCCTTCAATCTGTGTGATTCTGATCGGCCCTTCTTCTTGATCACGCTCAAAAGAAATTCTTGTTAAACGCACCTCCGCCTGAAAATCGGCACGGTCGATTTTATACGTCATGCCTGCACTTTCGTCCTGCGTTAAAGTAAAAAGCATCGCTGCCTTCACCGCAGATGCGTCTGTTTCGGCTCTGCGTTGCAAAATATCTTCTACAAAAGCTCTAATATCTCGCTTGCTGGCGCGCTCTTCACCGCCGCCTTGTTGCGTGAAAAACACTAAATGCCCCGTTGCATCTATTCCCGCCGAAATGTCCAAACGCTCCTGCGCTTCGTTGAGGAAAGCTCCGTAAGGCTTGGTAACCGTCGCCACATCGAAAGAGGATAAGTAAATATAAGAATCCACGCGCAATACCTTACCTACCGTAAGGCGCGCAGATGACGTCACAATCTTCTGTCGTCGCGCAAAAGTTTCGTAACGCTGATGAGAGTTATTTACTCTAATCCCCCAGGCATCCAACACGACGCCTTCCCAATTTGCGCCGAACCGATTACTGCATTCATTACGGAATTTTTTTGTGCATACCAGCGTTTCATCATTAAAGTATCTCGCCCGATGATTATAGTTTCTGAGTTTAGCAAGCTTCATAATATCAAACGGCAGCACCCAGTCACGTATCAGTGATAAATCACCACGGCGGATAAAATAGCCTACAACGTTCTCAAACCGACGGTAAGTTTTTGTCGTGACTGACTGTACATTTGTCTTGACCAGACCTGTTTGCGCATCCAGCAAATGATGTTCCTGCATCAAAGCCGTTAATTGCCTTTTTTGACTATGCAGCGACATATCAAGCGCCCCGACGGGGCCTGCAAGGGCCGTGAGCGCCACCAAGGCCAATGCACAAGGGATCTCTGCCAAACGTCTGCGCGCAGGGGCCCTAATATGCAACGCCGTCAACGCCAACATGGCAATAACGGTACCAATCGCCAAATAACGCGGCTCCGTCAGCCCGTAATAATGCACACGCATTAAAAGAAACACACCTGCGGCCAGCAGCGGGACTAAAAACAGCGCGAAAAAAGCTGCATGAAAAAAGCGCAACAACAGTGTCCCCGTTTTGCGAAACGGATAGGTCGCTACAAAAATGACAAGCCCCAGCGCAAAGAACATCAACGTAATATGGGCAACGCCAGCCTTTTGTAACTCCCACGTCACGAATGTTTTTGCAAGAAAGCCGTACATTATAACGATCTGGATAAACGCCAACGGCACCAGGATATAATTCAGTAAAAAGGATAACCCTGAGAGCAAATAAGGGCTTGCCCGTCGCTCTTCAAACGATTGCGGTAAAACCCCCATAAAAGCGATTGGGAAAAAGACAGCGCCGCAAAAAATCACAATATATTCAAAAAATTTCCGTGGCACGCGCAGATCAAGGATAGTACTAAACCCGTAAGCAATCGAATTAATCGCCAAACCTGCCAGCCCCGCTGCAAGGGCTGCAAAAATCAGGCCCATCAAGGCATGGAAGTAATACGTCCAGATTTGGTCGTCATCGATATCCTTGCGTAGAAGAGGTAAAGACAAAAACCCCAACGCCAAAACCGCCGTTAAACTTAACAACTGCCGCATATCGTGAATAAGAAACCAGTACACCGCAAACAACAACGCCAGCCCGAGCGCTTGGATGCACATGCTTTTCATACGGGGCCATGCCCGTATTTCTCCTATCACTTGCAAAATCATTGCGGCCGCGCCCAATAGCAAAAAAGGGACGACCATTTCAAACTTATCGTCGCGATTACGGCCCATATAAACCAGCGCCGCACCCGCCCATGTACAAAACATAATTGCCAACGGAAAGCGGCACAAAGCGCCTTTTGTCAGATCGCAGACTTTTTGAAAAATACTTAATTGCGGCAGTTCCATTATTTACCTCCGGCTGGGGTGGGCAGGCTGAAAAGCAGGTCGCCGCGCACGTTGAGGATGCGCCATGGACGTATCGGTTGTTTTCCATCCATCTCGCCAAGGCCAGCATTAAAACTTTCTACGCGGAATTCGGCAATCAGGTTTCCGGTAACGGGAGTCAGCTGTAGTTTATCTGCCTGCCCTATCGGCATTTCCCGTGTGCGGGTTTCTTCTGCCCATGTTGCCAAATGCGCCAGATCGAACACCGCTTCGGCCCCTGTATCTGCTTTAACGGTCAGTCGATTATCATTGGATAATTGCGCTGTCATCTTTTCAAAAGGCGCAAGCGCGGGTGCAGACAAGCCCTTCAACTGAAGGGTCGAAGGATTGTCTTTATTGTCATGCCCCTTATACACATAAAAAGAAACCATATAGGCATAGGGCGCAATGCGGATAATACGGTTATCGCCCCGTATGGCAGAAGGCGCATTGACATAGAGATTTGTCGTTTCTTTACCATCCCGATCCCAGTGGTCTACATAGGCCATGCCCCATGCTGACATGATATTTCGTGGCAAGTCATAGTCTTGATAGCAGCGACTCGCCCTGCGGGTTTTACATGCAAAGATATCTTCTTGTTTGATGTATTTTTCACCCAAGCCTGCACGCACAGGCTCTACCCAGCTTCTCAGATGCGGCAGTGCATCGCGTTCGCGCAGAAATTCAAGGATGGAGCTGATCTCCTTGCGTGTCTCGAAAGGCACGTTGCGGTCTGTTTTCTGAATGCTGCCGTCTTCTGTCAGCACGCCTGCCAGCCGCAAACCGCTTTGCAGTCTTGCGTATTGGCTGTTGAGGGAGACGGATGCCGCACTCCAAGGGCCCGCGCTGGCAATCAACACCAGTACAGCCAGTACCATGGGCACGTATTTAATATGCATCTGCGCACGGCGGGCTAGATGCAGCGCCGACAAAAATGTCAGCCAGATCAGGCAAAGCACGATGGCGTAGCGCTGTTCTGTGACACCGTATTCGGTGATGCGCGTCCAGATACCGACCGCCAGCAAGGACAGCGGCCCCAGCAGCAGAAAATAGAAATATTTATAAAACAACCGCAGCATCCACGTGCCAGACAGGCGCATGGGATATACCGCCAGATGCGTGAGCGCACCAACCCCGCCAAAGCCCGTGACCATATAAGCCAGATTGCCGCGCGGCAAAGACCACTGCACAATAATTTTCAACCCATAGGCATATAAAATCGCCGTATAGACCAGCATCATCGGTGCCATCAGGTAATTGGCGATGAAGGATACGCCCACAGGCGTTGTGCAAGCCTCCCCTTCGCGGTCCGGATCTTGCGGGATACCTGCCAGCACATAAACGGGGAAGAAAAATTCCCAGCCGATGATCCAGATATCTGCAAAAACGTTAGATGAAATATCAACTTCAAAAAGATATTTGATGCTGGCAAAAATAGCCGACATGCCCAGACACAAAATCATTGTGGAGACACCGCCGAAAATCACGGCCAGTGCGGAGAGATAATTAAAACCCCAAACAGCATCTTCGCCCACACGGCGACCCGCAAAAGGCGCAAACAACAGCAACAGAAAAATAGCCGCTGATAAAAACACCTGCATGGCCGAAAAATGATCCGGCACGAAAACAGATGCCGCCAAAATCCCCAGCAGCGGCAGAGCGCACAGAATGCTTTTGAGCAAAGGCCATTTACGGCTTTCGGCAAACAACTGCACCCCAAGCGCCAATACAGCGCCCTGCGCCATAAACAACATCATGCGGGCCAGAATATCATCGGGGAAGGTATCAACCTTGTGCATTTCCAGCACACTGGTGACCGTCAGACCTGTGGCACACAAGAAAGAGAGCGGAAAGCGCAAGGCTGCTGCCTTCACCACATCTACCATGTAGCCAATACTGAGTTTTTTAAAAAAATTTGGCACTTGCATGGTTTTTATATCCTTTAGCTAAAATTATTTTTGCGCCGGGACCTGAATGGAGAAATCCTGCGCCTGTGTATCCCAGAATGTATGGATGATCATATTGCTCAGGCAGCGATCCGGCTGCACGATTTTTAAAACCAGCGGTTTATCTATTTTTTGCACAAGCCCCTCGACAGGCGTCACACGCAAAACCGCGGGCACGCGCAAATCCCAGCGGGCCTGTGTGGCGTTTTCGGCATAATCCCAGACAACGATGTCGCCGTCTTGGGCAAAGCTCACATCTTGCGCACCCGCGCCAACTTCTTGTTGCAAGGCTTGTACGGCCTGCCATGCCTCGGGGCTATAAAGGCCTGCAATGGCAGCGGC
>JBGTNC010000269.1:0-9282 GCA_041743265.1 Alphaproteobacteria bacterium
AGCGGCTGCAGACGCCGGAGGATCGCCAGAAGCTCGACGGCCTGTACGAGTGCATCCTGTGCGCCTGCTGCTCGTCGTCGTGCCCAAGCTACTGGTGGAACTCGGACCGCTTCCTGGGTCCGGCGATCTTGCTCCAGGCCTATCGCTGGATCACGGATACGCGCGATGAAGCCACAGGCGAGCGTTTGGACCAGCTGGAAGATCCCTTCCGCCTGTATCGCTGCCATACCATTATGAATTGCACAAATACCTGCCCCAAAGGGTTGAACCCCGCGAAGGCAATTGCAGAAATTAAAAAATTGATGATCCAGCGCAAGGCCTGATAGCGGCTTTTACGCGCCAGATGATTTATGTGGGGGCGGCTTGTGCGAAGAAGGCTTGCTAAGGCCGGATTTAGGCTTGGCTATTTCTTGCGGCACAATCTCGCGCTCCAGCCGCGCCAGCTTTTCTTCCACCTGCGTCAACCGCGCCATCATCTCACGGAACATATCAGCGACGGTTTCGGCGGGAATATCTTTTTCCAGCGCAGGCATATAATTCGCGCGCAGCTGTTTTGACTGACAGAAAAGATAGCCTTCCGCATCATCATTATCGCTGCGCCAGAAAATTTTCCCATCCTGAACAACAAGGCCGTTTGCAACCGTTTCACCTAGATTGGCTACTTTATTGCCGCCATTTGCCCAACGCAGGCCCATATCAAACAGGCTTTGCTGTACAAAAGCAGATTCAGCGTCATCTGCCGGTAAAAACAGCAAGTCGTTTTGTGACGCAAAAGCGCGGGTGACTTTCTCCGTCGTGGTTTGAAAACGCAGGGCCATGTTTTCTACCCGCGGCCATTTTTCGGGGTCGGGAGTCCGGCTGGCTTTGCGGGCTGCTTTTTCTCGATCTTCTCGGGCAAGACTTCGCCTTCCAGCCTGGCGATGCGCTGGGCCATTTGTTCCATCCGTGCGGCCATTTCATTGAATGCCGCCATGATCGTGATTTGTTCAGCAGATAAGCTGGACATCGCATTCACACCAATATCTGCTGCCGTGCATATTTCAGCACCCTGCAAATCTGCAGACGTCGGCGCAAAACGGATATGCGCCCGATCAACCAAAATTCCTTGCGTGACCGCACGCGCCGCCAAAACGGCTGCGGGCTGTTCAGCCTCCTCCACCACTGCGCCGCCTGCAATCAAAACACCGAGTACACCGCGTGCTTCTGACCCTGTGCGCGGATAGAAAGCCAGTTTTTTGGTTTGCACATCTTCTGTGCTCAGGCGACCCTTCACCTGCAAGGCATTTTCAGGAATGTAGAAACGGTCAAGATTATCAAGGCTACACAAATGCCCGTCATCCATGCGGACGTTGGAGACCATGATCGTTTTATCACCATCCAGATAAAGTGCTCCGCCTACGGCACCTTGCAAATTTTGCGCATCCTCGCTGCGGTAATACTTAAACCCCATGGCCAGCAATTCACCGGCGATAAATTCTGCTTCGCGCAGATCCTTCGGCTCGAACACAAAGCGCGTGTTCATGCTGTTGCAAAATTGTGCGTTCAGAACAACGCTATCTGCCAGAACATTTTTCATGATGGCTTGCGCCCGCCTGTAAAGGGTTTTTGCGGCAAGGATGTTTTATCAATCGTGCCGGGGCGCATTTCTGCCTGAATGTCATCAAGGCGGCTTTCGATTTTATCAAGCCGTTCGTGCAGCGCGTTAAACAGATTGGTCAGCAATTGCTGCTCTGCTGTCATATGGTCGTTATCCAGATGCTCCATACTGCACAGCCAATTGCCCTCGGGGGCATCTTTGGATTCCGCATCCGGCCCGCAAAAATATTTACCCTGAAAAACGCCGAGCCCCTTTTGGCAAAGGGCGTTCAGTGTGATGGGTACTTGTGTGCGGCTTTGTGCGGAAAATCCTTTTTTCTGCAACTTGTCCAAAAGCTGTCGCGCTTCTGCTTGAGAATCCGGATAAAAAATCAGCTGTTTGGTTTTTGTATCATCAAATTCGATACGTTTTTTATTTTGCTTCATCTGGTTTATGCCCCCGGCTTGCGCGGTAAGCCGCGCTTTTTTTCAATTGTTTGCGGGCCGACCTGTTGTTCGATCCGGTCGATTTTATCGGACAGGGCATCTATGCGGTCGGACAGTTTGTTAAACAGATCCAGCATAAAACGCTGGTCCGGCGGCAGATAATCGCGGTCGATCTGATCTATCGTGCAAAGCCAATTGCCCAAGGCCGCACCGCTAAAGTCACGGTTCGGGTCGCAAAAAAATTCCCCACTCATCACGCCGACACCCTTCTGAAGGATATTTTCTGTCGTCAACTGTGTCTGCGCTTTTTCACGCGCCTTAAAACCTGCGCTTTGTAACAGGCTCACGATCGCCTCGGCATCCGCCCGTTCTGTCGGATAAAAAAACAGGAATTTTCCCTGCACGCTCTCGGGCGTGATTTTATCTTTGTTTTCATTCATGGCGTGTGGCCCTTTCCGCGCGGCGGTGGCAGGTTGCGCGGCTTTTGTAATGCATCGGGGCCGATTTGTTTTTCAATACGGGCGATTTGTTCGGAGAGCTGATCCATCCGCGCCATCAAAGTATTGAACATTTCCTGCATGCGCTTTTCTGCGGGCGGTAAATAATTCTCGTCCAGCATTTCTGTCTGGCACACAATATTCGCGCTGCTTTTTGTCGGGTGGTAATACAGTTTCCCATGATCAAGCAAAATGCCCTTGTCCACGCATTCCTGCAATTTTTTGACACCCTTATCATCATCTGCCCAGCTAAAGCCCATTTTGAAAATCGCCTCTTGTATGGCTTGCGCTTCGTCCGTCGATTTCGGAAAAAAGACAAGCTTGTGCCCAAGGGCATATTCAGGAGTGATTTTCGACGTATCGGACATGCGGGCTTCTATATAACTGTATGGAAACGGGAGAGTCCGTTGTAGAGAATCTTGCGCTTTATGTCAATAATATCCGGCCAAATGATACAAAAATACCGCCCACACGCTCTATTTTTATGAATAGAATCAAAAAGATGCACGAAATAACACCGTTTCAAGCTGACAAAACCCCTGTTTTGCGGCACTATTTCCCCACACCCACATAACAAAAGAAGTGATCGCATGAGCGCCGCCCTACAGCCCAAACAGGCCGAATCCCACAAAGATAACGTGGCCGCATCTGCCGCTGCCCTGCGCAAAGCCGCAGGTGGCAACGTGCCAAAGCTGGCTGTTATTTTAGGCTCCGGCCTTGGCGGCCTTGGGGAAAAACTGACCAACCCCGCCACGATTTCTTATGCCGATTTGCCGGGCTTTCCGATTTTGACCGTACAAGGCCATGCAGGCGAAGTCGGCATTGGTAGTCTGGATGGCGCCGATGTGGTCGTCTTGAAAGGCCGCAAGCATTTCTATGAAACAGACGATGCAAACCCGTTAAAAACCATGATCCGCGCTCTCAAAGTCGCAGGCGTTGAAACGCTGTTTATTTCCAACGCCGCAGGCAGTCTGCGCCCACATATTAAAGTCAGCCAGCTGATGGCGATTACAGACCATATCAATTACATGGGCATCAACCCCCTGATCGGCCCGAACGATGATGAGTTCGGCCCACGCTTCCTGCCCCTCACCGATGCATGGGACCCTGCCCTGCGCGATACGTTGAAAGCGGCTGGCAAAAAATGCGGTGCGCCCTTGCACGAAGGTGTTTATATCGCCTTTCGCGGCCCCACGTTTGAAAGCCCTGCCGAAATCCGCATGGCACAAACCATGGGCGCCGATGCCGTGGGTATGTCGAGCGTGCCGGATTGCATTATCGCCAGACATTGCGGCCTGAAGGTCGTCGGCTGTTCCATGATCACCAATATGGGCGCCGGCCTGTCGGACGAACAACTGAGCCACGCCCATACCATGGAAATGGCTGCAAACGGCGCTGCACATTTTGAAGCCTTGGTCGCAACCTTTGCCAAGGAGGTCAGCGGGTGAAGTTTATCGACTGGCCATCCCCCAACTTCAACGACCGCGTCGATGGTGAAAAACCGTCGATGCTTGTGATCCACTTCACAGGCATGCGATCGACGGCGGATGTGCTGGAACGGTTATGCGATACAAAGCATGTGCCTCCTGTCAGCTCCCACTATCTGATCGATGAAGGCGGCAATATTTACACGTTGGTCGATGAAGAAAAACGCGCATGGCATGCAGGTGTTTCTTACTGGCACGGCAACCGCGATGTGAATTCATCTTCCATCGGCATTGAAATTTCAAACCGCAAGCATGAAGCCTATACGCCGGAACAACTGGTATCGCTCACCATGCTCTGCCAAGACATCATGGCCCGCCACAATATCAAACCTGAAAACGTTGTTGGCCATTCCGATGTCGCCCCCGACCGCAAGCAAGACCCCGGTTATCACTTCCCGTGGCAGAAAATGGCACAGAACGATGTGGGCATCTGGCCCAAGCCCACCTTGCGCGACAAGTTTAATGCCGCAGCCGTTGCCAAAAAGCCGGAGAAACTGAAAAAGCTGTTCGCAGATGCCGGATACCAAGTCGAAGCCTTTGGCGAAAACAAACCATCACTGGAACAGCTCATCAACGCCTTCCAGCAGCGCTATGAGCAAGATGCTTTCAACAACCCGAAGAAAACACCGGGCGTTGCCACCAAAGACACCGTTGCCAGCCTGCGCGCCGTTGCCCGCATCAACAAAAAGCTGCGCCCCAAAAACCCATGAATATTATCCCATGAATATTATTCAGGCCCCGTCGCCCAATTTTAATGACCGCGCCGATGGTAAAAACATCCGCCATTTAATTTTGCATTATACCGACCTGCCAAGCGGCGCAGATGCCGTGGCCTGGATGCGTGACCCCGCGAAAAAAGTCAGCAGCCATTACATGGTGGATCTGGACGGCAGCACCACGCAATTGGTCGCTGAAGAAAAACGCGCGTGGCATGCAGGACAATCGTTTTGGGAGGGGGAGACGGATATCAATTCCACCTCCATCGGTATCGAAATTCAAAACACAGGCCATAGCTTGGGGTATGTGCCCTTCCCCGATATTCAGATCGATGCCGTCATGAATTTATGTCAGGGCATTATTGCGCGCCACAATATTCAGCCGCGCCATGTGCTGGCACATTCCGATATTGCACCTGTGCGCAAGATTGACCCCGGGCATTTGTTCCCGTGGCAAACACTGGCACAGAACAACATCGGGCTTTGGCCAAAACCCGACCGTGCGCCCACGGAAGAGCACGATATTCTGACGGCGCTGGCGCAGTTTGGATACGACACCGGGCTGCCCACACAACAGTTGATCAGCGCGTTTCAGCGGCATTTCGAGCCGGAAGTGTTTGAGCTGGAAGACACATCAGGCCATATCACCCCGCGCACACTGACGCGGTTAAGCGGCTTGATATCCGTCTTGAAATAACACATTTGCTTGCTTTTCAGAACATCTGCGCCTAGGGTCATGTCGCCAGAAGGTCGGATGACCGCGGGTGCTGCAAGGTATTCGAGGAAAGTCCGGGCTTCATGAAAACACGGTGCCGGATAACGTCCGGGGGTGGCGGGGGTTTCCCTAGCCGCTACGGAAAGTGCCACAGAAATTATACCGCCTGAAGGTTTCGGCCGACAGGTAAGGGTGAAATGGTGCGGTAAGAGCGCACCGCCTTGCTGGCAACAGCAAGGGCAGGGTAAACCCCACCGGAAGCAAGACCAAATAGGGAGAACACGCAGGCTTGCCTGCACGGCTCGTTTTCAGCTGCGTTCTTCGGGTCGGTCGCTTGAGGCGGCAGGCAACTGCCGTCCCAGATGAATGGTCATCCCCCTTGCTTGCAAGGGGACAGAACCCGGCTTACAGACCTTCTGGCTTTTTTTCTTTTATAAATAACCACTTAGCGCCACAAAAGCGCCTAAAACCGCTCTTTTTTAATATGTTAATTCTCCTTGACATATTAAAGGAATCTAGATAGCCTGAGCGCCTTGAATTCATTCCGTTTTTTTCTTTTCTGCCCGAGGATATTATCTGTGAAAGCCCCAGAAGAAAATTTTGTCAAAGACAACGCCCATACCTTGAGCGTCATCACCACCCGCACGGTGGAAAATGCGCCAAGCAGCATCAGAACCATCAGCCGTGTCACCCGCACCTTCAACTTTTTAGCGGCACAGGTCACCACGCAGACATATGATTCCGCGCTGCAATCCGGCGGCTATAACATCGGCGGTGTGGCCGCTATGTCCACCACAACATTGCAGCAGCAATTTGATGACTTTTCCTCCGACCGCGAACTCCGCTTCATGCATGACAAGCTGGTCGAACTGGGCGGCACACCACCTGCGATTGATGACCTGCTGGGCGGCCTTGGTAAAAAACCGAGCCTGACACATATGAAGAACGGCGGATGAGATGAAAGAAAATTTTGAAAAAGTAAATGACTATACCCTAAGCGTCGATCAGGTCCTGGAAAGCAGGAGCGATAACATTGGCTATGCCGCCTCCAGCCAGAACACCCGCCTGACACGTATTTTCAATTTCGAAGCCGCGCAGATCACCACCATCGTCAAAGCATCCAGTCTGGTTGCCAACCGCTACGGCCACGACGGCGGCGCAGGGTCCAGTGACTCTGTGCAAATGAACATCACCGATTTTGAAGATTTAACATCCATACGCGAATTATCACTGATGCACAAAAAGCTGATTGAACTGGGCGGTACGCCGCCCGTGCTGGACGATGTTGTCGGCAACCTTGGCAAAAAACGCCCCAGCCTGAAAGCAGGAGGATAACACCATGAAAGAAACATTCACCAAAATCAACGATTATACTCTGCAGCAGCTATTGGAATCGCCACAAGAAACAATCAGCGCCTATAGCGACTTTCAGGTCCATTCACGCATCGCCCGCATTTTCAATTTTGAGGCGGCGCAGCTAACATCGACCACCCGTGATATGGCACTCCAGTCACGCGGCAGCGACGCAGGTGGGTCCACTTCCGTCTCCACGCAAACAAGCATCCAGAATTTTGACGCTATTCAATCCGGGGCCGAAATTGCCCGCATGCATAAAAAGCTGCAAGAGCTGGGCGGCAAGCCACCCGCGCTAGAATCCTTCACGGGCGGCCTTGGTAAAAAACCGGGCCTGGCCGCAATGCGCAACGGGGGCTGATATGAAAGAGACCTTCGAAAAAATAAACGATTATACCCTGCGCGTTGATGTTCAAATGCTCAACACAAATAGCCAGATCAGTTCATCAGAAATGAGACGCACCGTCACACTATCGCGCGTCTTTAACTTTGAGGCCGCACAGGTCACAACCATCGGCACATCTGCGACCGTGGTCGTGCCGCGTCAGGGCTATAGCGGCGGCGCAGGGGTCAGCGACACCATGGATGTCACCGTGACCGATTTTGCCGATTTGTCTTCCACGCGGGAGCTGGAGCGTATGCATGCCAAGCTGCGTGACTTGGGCGGTACCCCGCCCGTGCTGGATGAAGTACTCGGCGGCCTTGGCAAAAAAGCACCGGGGCTTTCCCCCAGAAAGAACGGTTAAACCATGCCCTCACCTTTGTACAAAAAACTGGCCGATGACACGCTCAGCGTTTCTTATGACCTGAGTAACGCGGATGATTGGGGAAACCCTAGCCTGAGCCGCATTTTCAATTTCACGGCACAACAGGTCGTCACGCTGTATGAACGCGGCGGCTTGAAAAAATACAGGCAGCCTGAAACCGACTATGACAGCCAAAATGCATTTGCGTCCGCCGTCACGTCATCCATGCAGGTACAGAATTTTGCCGACCTGCCCAATCAGGCGGAAATTGCCCCGCTGCACGCCAAGCTGATTGAGCTCGGCGGTAAGCCGCCCGCGCTTGAAACAGTTTTGCACAAGCTGGACAAGCCCCGTCCCGCCTTGGGCACGCCGCACAAATAAACATCGATTAGATCATTTTCGTAAAGTATTATCATGACCGAAGTTGAAGACGACGAGCCGGAATTTTACAGCAAAATCAACGATCACACTTTGAGTGTTGTTGTTGATTTCAACCGTCAATCACAGGCCGATCCGGAGTTGCGCCGGATTTTTAACTTCAAATCCAGACAAGTCACGACCATCTATTCCATGTGGTACAGCCAATCGCTGACCAGCAGTATGGAAACGCATAACTTCAGCGCGCTCGACAGTCTCGACGAAGTGCGCGACATGCACCGCAAGCTGACCGAGATGGGTGGCAAGCCCCCCGCACTCGACCCCGAGGGCGCGATCCAGAAACCCCGCCTGCAATCACCACGGCAATGAGCATAAGACCCGCACAACGTCTTTCTTAAAAACCATTCAAAATCAGGCTTTTCCGGCACGGTTGCGTTGACGATACGCAAGGGCGCGTGTAATGTTGTGCATGGGGGATGTCGGAGCGTACGAACAAGGTTTGGGGCCTTAATATATTGGGGATCATATCTCAGGAAAACCGCGTGGCAGATAAAAAGCCGCAGCATATTCCCGTGATGCTGGCAGAGGTACTGGATACCTTACAGCCGCAGGACGGTGGAATTTACGTGGACGGTACCTTCGGTGCCGGCGGTTACACACGCGCCATCCTTGAAGCCGCCGACTGCCAAGTCTACGGCATTGACCGCGACCCCGAAGCCATTCTCCGCGCCAAAACCATGCAAGAAAACTTCCCCGACAAGCTGCACCCGCTGCACGGCTGTTTCGGGGATGTGCAAGATTTGCTCAGCACGGCAGGCGTTGGAAAAGTTGACGGGTTCGTCCTCGACTTGGGCGTATCTTCCATCCAGCTTTCCACAGCCGCGCGCGGGTTTTCTTTCCAGCATGACGGCCCGCTGGATATGCGCATGAGCCTTGATGGCGAAAGCGCCGAAGATGTTGTGAATACCGCAACTGAAGAAGAAATTGCCGATATCATCTATACCTATGGCGAAGAACGTGCCGCGCGTAAAATTGCCAAGCAAATTATCACCCGCCGCGCAGAAGCCCCTATCCGCACCACCAAACAATTGACCGAGGTTGTGCATAGCGTGCTGCCCATGCATGGCGGCATGAAAACGGATACCGCCACCCGCACTTTTCAAGCCCTGCGCATTCACGTGAACGATGAACTGGGGGAGCTGGAACGCGCATTGGATGCAGCGATAGAGATTTTAAAGCCCGATGGTCGTCTGGTGGTGGTTGCGTTTCACTCGCTGGAAGACTGGCGTGTTAAAAACTTCCTGCGCGAAAAATCAGGCCAAGTGGCGGGCACATCGCGCCATATGCCCCTGCAAGCAGGGCTTGCCC
>JBGTNC010000270.1:0-4094 GCA_041743265.1 Alphaproteobacteria bacterium
TTTGTCATTCAGCAGGCCGGTTGAAATATATCGCTGGAGCAGGGCCTCGATTTCAGGGTAAAACGGTTCTGGCGGAGTTTCGTGGAAGGCGCAGGACTTGTTAACCTTGCGCGTCAGGACGCGCCGCAGGTTTTCGACAGAGGTGGCGTAGCGCTGTAAATAGTACAGGGCGGCATTTTCCAAATAACGGCTGGAAATTTTGCGCGGGCTACGCTTTTTTCTGGGGTCCTGTTCTGGCTTTTTATCCATTTTTCTCTATTTATGTTAGAATAAGGACGCTATGGCTATTCGTATCAAAAAAGACGGGACAGAACAATCGGGGCTTGTGGATGATAACATCGTCCAGCCTTTTCGTTTGGAAAAGTCCAATGTGCGCGGGCGCATGGTGCGCCTGGGGAACGTTCTGGGGCAGATGATGCAACAGCACGAATACCCGCCGCCTGTCTCGGCCCTGCTGAGCGAGGTTGCGACCCTGTGCCTGCTGCTGAGCGCGATGTTGAAGTACGAGGGATATTTCACATTACAGATCAAAGGCGATGGCCCTGTGCGCCTGTTGGTGGCCGATGTGACGAGCAAAGGTGAAATTCGTGCTTATGCCGGTTTTGACGAAGCGGCTGTCAAAAAACTCGCCAAACGAAAAAAAGATACCAAAAATCACTACTATCATCTGATCGGTAAAGGCTATATCGCCTTTACGGTCGACCAAGGCTCCTCCGAGCAACGCTATCAGGGGATTGTGGAGCTGAAGGGCGAGAGCATTACGGATGCTGTGCAGCATTACCTGACGCAATCGGAGCAGATTAAAACCTCTTTCAAACTGGCCGTACACCCGCAAGACGGGCAATGGCGCTCAGGCGCGATCATGATCCAGCAAATGCCGGACGAAGATGCGGGCAAGGGCGTGCAGAAAGACGTCAGTATGGAAGATTGGACACGGGCCGCCATCTTGATGGAAACCTGTACGGACGGGGAGATTTTGTCACCCTTGTTGCATTCCGCAGATGTGCTGTACCGCCTGTTTCATGAAGATGGTGTGCGCATTTATTCCCCCACACATGTGCGGTTTCAATGCCGTTGTACGCGTGGTCGCGTCGAGAATATATTGCATACAATTCCGCAACAGGAGTTGGAAGATATTTGCGAAAAAGAAGGCAGAGTTTCGATCAAATGCGAATTCTGCAGCGAAGAATATAACTTCAGCCCGGAAGATCTCGAGGCTTTTTACAAGGAAGAATGAGCATGAAAACGCTGTCCGCTGCACTGGGGTTAGGCTTTGCTTGTGTCTTGGGTTTATCGGCCTGTACCGTTTCCGGCCCGTCGGAGGCACCACGTGTGGTGGATGTCAGCCGTGCGTCCCCTGTTGTTGTGAATGTGTCGTTTATTGAATTCGCCAATGGCTATCGTGCGCCCATGGGTGCGCCGAATGTGGAGCATCTCTTCAAGACAACACCAGCCGAGGCTGTGCAGCAATTGTTGACGCGACAGTTGGTCGTGGGCGGTGTACAAGATACGCTGCGTGTGACGATCGAAGATGCCTCTGTCGTGCGTACGGCATTGCCGATCAAAGAATCCATCTTTGGTCTGTTCAGCAAAGAGCCCGCTGAGGAATTCACGGGCAGAATTTCGCTAAAGTTCGAAATGTTTGATCCATCCGCGCCGGATATTATCCGTGGCCGTGCCAGTGTGACGGCGGCCAGACAGAAAAGTCTGTCGAATGATGCATCGCCTGCTGACCGTGACATGGTCTATCATCAAATGACACAGGAACTTGTGGATGACGTGGCGGCGCAGGTGGGTAAAACTGTGCGCAGTACATTCGGTCGCCAATAAGTCTAAAGACTGAAGCTATAACGATTAACGCTTCCAAAAACGCGGTGCGAGCAGGACAAAAAATGTCAAAAGCTCCATGCGCCCCAGTAACATGCCAAATGATAAAATCCAGATCGCATCATCGGGGATGGTCGAGAAGTTACCGGCAGGGCCGATAATATCGCCAAGGCCGGGGCCCACATTGCTGATGGCGGTGGCAGCACCCGTTAAGGCGGTGACGAAATCAAGCCCTGTGGTCAGCAGCATGAGCGAGAAGACCAGCCACGTCAGGATAAACACAAAGATAAAGCCGGCAACAGATGCCTGCACGCTATGTTCAACCATTTTGTGGTTGTAATGCACATGAAACACGCCGCGCGGAGATATCAGCTTGCGGATTTGCTGCTGAAACATAGACCACAAAATTTGCAGACGGAACGTTTTGATACCGCCAGCGGTGGAGCCTGAACACGCCCCCAGAAAGGTTGCGATGAAAGCAACCCCGATCACGAAATGCCCCCATTTGCTGTAGTCGGCATTGGTAAAGCCTGTTGTGGTCATGAGCGTGGTGACCATGAAGACAGAATTTTTAAAGGCTTCAAACAGGCCCTGCTGACCACTGAGTAGCAAGTGGATGGTAACAATGGCGGCCAGTGTAAACAGAATACCAAAAAAGGCCCTTACTTGACTGTCATGAAACAGCGCCTTTGAATTACCTTTCAGCATGTGCACATAGAGCACAAACGGCAAAGACCCGAGCCACATAAAAAGAATAGCCACGATTTCAATCATGTCATTGTTGAAATGACCTATTGAGTCATTGTAATTCGAAAACCCTGCGGTCGCGACAGCTGTGAGCGAATGGCAAAAAGCATCGAAAAGGCTCATATCGAGCACATAAAACAAGATGGAGCAGCCAAGAATCAGGGCCATATAAATCATCAGGATATAAAAGGCCATTTGCTGGGCACTGGGCAGTACTTTTTCCATACCGAAGGATTGGGTTTTAAAGATCTGCATCCCCGAGATTTGCAGCAGTGGCAATACGGCAAGAGCGACAATCAAAAATCCGATACCGCCAAGGCCTTGTAACAGCGCACGCCAAAGCAAAATACCGCGCGGCAGGTTGTTCAAGTCGTGGATAACGGTGGCGCCTGTGGTGGTAAGGCCGGAGGCGGCTTCAAAAAATGCATCCGCCAAGGATAGTTTGATGTTGGCCAAGGCAAAAGGCAGGGCCGCAAAAACGGTTAGAAAAAACCAACTGAGCGTCACCAGAATAAACGTCTGGCGCAGGTTTAATGTGAAGTTTTTTTCCTGATTGGTAAAGATCAGCGCAAAGCCGATAAAGGCTGTGACGATTTGTGCGCTGGCAAAAACTTTCCAGTCGGGGCTACTATCTGCAAGATCCACCATGACAGGCAGCAGCATAAAGCACGATAAAATAAGCAGTAAAATGCCGTTGATGTAAAAAACCGGTTTAAAGCTCATGTCGGCTTGCTCCGGGCCATATTAATTGACGAGACGCGCAGAGCCTGGCGCATCGAGTGAGAAGGGCGGGATTTCGACATCGAATAATTCACCGGTGTCTCTTTCCATGGCATAGGTGCCGCCCATGATGCCGCTCGGCGTATTCAGGGGCGTGCCGCTTGTATATTCAAAGGCCTCACCCGGTTTCAGCACAGGTTGCTCGCCAACCACGCCAGGGCCTTTCACTTCTTGCACGCGGCCATAGGCATCGGTAATTTTCCAGTGGCGTGTGCGCAGCTGTAATGTCTCCGCGCCCTTGTTTTCGATGCGCACGGTATAGGCCCATACATAGATGTTTTTTTCAGGCACAGATTCCCCATCCAGATACATGGGTTCTACGGAAACGGTGACATTGTGGGTGGTGGAGATGTACATTTTTCTGCCTGTCGCGTGAGGTTGCATCATACCGTAGTTCTACATAAAAGAAAACCGGCCAGTTGCCCGGCCGGTTTTCTTGTTTGTCATGCTCTAGGCAGACAGCGCGAGTGGTTGATTACTCGAGCGTGATCTGCGCACGACGGTTCGCGGGTTCGCGCGTACCATCGGGTGTTTGCACCAGCAGGTCAGACTTGCCCCGACCTTCGACGCGGATCATGTCTTTCTCTACGCCACGGGCAACCAGGCCATCACGTACTGCGTTTGCACGTTTCATGGACAGTTTCTGGTTGTAAGCAACGCTACCGGATGTATCCGTGTGACCGATGATCACGATACCTTTAACGTCTTTGCGGCTGCGGATTTCTTGTGCAACAGCATCC
>JBGTNC010000271.1:0-5396 GCA_041743265.1 Alphaproteobacteria bacterium
CATATTATATATGCAAAACGTTAATGCCCCTTTAATGCTGGGGCAGGGGCATTAAAAAACTCTTTTGATTCAAAGGCGCAGCTGGATTAAGATAGCGCCATGAGCAAACCAGACGCCCTTCTCGTGATCGATGTTCAACACGGCTTCATGCGCAATGGCGCCGAAGCCGTGGTGCCCGGTATTCGCGATATTGTGCAGCATTGGCCGCAGGATAAACTGTTCTATCTGCGCTATCGCAACTATCCGGGCAGCTTGTTTACGCGGCATCTGGATTGGCATGATTTTATGTCTTCGGGGCAGGTGAATATTCTGCCAGAGGTTTATATAGAAGGCGCGCCGGTTTTTGAACATTACGGCTACCGCCCGCCTGACACGTTGATTGAAGTGCTGAAGGGGTTTGAAACTGTCGGCATTTGTGGTGTGGATACGGATGCCTGTGTCATGGCGGCTGTTTTTGCGTTGTGGGATGCCGAAATCCGCCCCGTTGTGCTGGCGGATTATTGCGCGTCATCTGGCGGTGAACAATTCCACCGTGCGGCGTTAGACCTGATGCTCCGCCAGTTCGGGATGCATTGCATTATGCGAGGTCGCATATAATTTATATCTTGCGCGGTCGCATATAAATTAATCGGCTATTTTTACCAGTTCCACGTCAGGCTGCCGGCAACCGTTGGCCCGCAGACATTGTCGCATGTTGTTTGTGACAGGCTGCTGTCGTAATAGCGTACATCCAGCGTAAAAGGCGCGTAGGTATAGGCAAGCCCCAGCGATCCTTCGGCATAATCGGGTACGCCAAAGCGTGCATTATCATCAATCCACTGGTACCCAAGTGATCCGACAAGGCTCAAATTTTCCAAGAAGGGCAGCGGAATATCTGCTGTCGAATTGATATAAACGCCAGTGCCTGCATCGGTCAGAATATCGGGTGCTACCCATATTTCGGCGCCAAAATCGCCGATGTTCTGTACGGCTGTTTTATACAAGGCAAAAAATTCGTGGTGGTCGTAATCCAGCGTTTGGTCTGCGCCCGGATAGATGTAATAGGCAGCGCCGAGTGATAAATCCCCAGGGCCTGCTTCCAGTGTATAGGAGAGGTAAAAGTCGACTTCGGCCTTGGCTTCGTGGCTGTCGTTGTAATCGACGCTGGAAGACCAGATTTCTGCTTCCCAGCCGCTATTGTGGCCCAGCACGATGCCGCCTTGCAGGGCGGGTTTGTTGTTTGAGTCAGAAAAACCGCGTGTCATATACTCGGACGCCAAGGTCAGTGACCCATTGACGTACCACGGGCTTGAATCCGCAGATTCCTGCGCAGCAGCGGGCATGGCGGTTAGCGCCAATAACAGGCCAGATAAAACATATTTGTAAAAGGACATGGAAAACTCCCCCGAAAATTCCACCTTCAATATAATCTGTGGGCTTCGGAAAAGGGTACGAAAAGTTTATTTCAAATAAGATATTGGCGGGCTGTGTGGCAAATAGCACATATATCAGATGGGTTGTCTGTGCTAGCCTTGGTGACTTGTACAGCCGCACGGATGATAAAAAGTAACGGGGCGTTCATATGAAAATCATCGAGGTCAATCACCTCAATTTTGACTATCCCGGCAAACGCGTTTTGCATGATGTGTCTTTTGGTTTGGCCGCGGGCAGTGTTACCGCGCTGGTGGGCCCCAATGGGGCGGGCAAAACAACCCTGTTGCGCTGCATTGTTGGGCTCGACCGCCCGCATAGCGGCACCGTGCGTATCGGCGGCGTGGATGTGGAAGATGACCCGCGCAGTGTGCATCGCCAAATCGGTTACCTGTCCGATTTCTTCGGTCTTTATAATGACCTTAGTGTGCGCCAGTGTCTGACCTATATGGCATGGTCACAAAAAGTGCCTGCGGGTGATGTGGCGGCCCGTGTTGAAACTGTTGCCAAAGAGGTGCAGATAGATAACATGCTGGACCGCAAAGCCGCCGTATTATCGCGCGGCTATCGGCAAAGGCTGGGGATTGGTCTGGCGTTGATTCATGACCCGCAGATTTTGATTCTCGATGAGCCCGCCTCCGGCATGGATCCGGAAGCGCGTATCCAACTCTCCGTCCTTGTGCGCGGATTACAGCGGGCGGGTAAAACGATTATCGTGTCCTCCCATATCCTGAACGAGCTGGAAGATTATTGCACCGAAATGCTGATCATCCGCGATGGCCGCGTGGCCAATCATGTGGTGTTGAAGGATTACGAAACGCGGGCCAAGCGTGTATTAAAACTTTCCATCACAGGGCGCGATGATACGCATCTGGACGTGCTACAGGCAAGGCCGGAGCTGGTTATTGACCATGTTGATGGCGATACCGTGACGTGCAGCCTGACAGGCAGTAATGATGCGCAGCAAAAACTGCTGGCAGAATTGCTGGCGGGCGGTATGCCTCTTTATAATTTTTATGCTGTCACGCATTCTTTGCAAGAAGCCTATATGAATGTGGCCGATGCGCATGGCGGGGGTGGTTCATGAAACCGTTGTCCAGTACCTATTTACTCAGCCCGGAATTTCAGCGGCATGTATGGCTGAAGTTTTCTACGCTGCGGTTGCTGGCGGTGCCGGTTTTTATTCTTTGCGCCTGCTATGCCATTGTCACCTTCTACGGCGATACTTGGGCTGTGGAGCTGCGTGATAAAGGCTTGATCATTTACTACATTCTGGTGGTCACTTGGGGTAATTACGAAGCCGCCAATGTCTTGCGTGAAGAAGTGCGCGGCAATACATGGGATTTCCAACGGATGTCGCCAATGTCGCCGGCATCCATGATTTTTGGCAAGCTCTTTGGCGCGACGTCTTATGTCTGGTATGCGGCGCTGCCTGTGCTGGCTGTATCTGTTTTCGCATGGACGCAGATAGATGGCAGCCTGCCCGTGTACGACAGTGCCGGTACGTTTATGGCGGAGAAATCATTTAGCCCCAGCTTTGCCGAAGCTGTTTATATGGTCTTCTTTATGATTGTGGCGGGCGTGATGGGCCATGCCTTGACGTTTCTGGTCTCTTTCGAAGGTATGGTCGGCAAAGTTCATTTTGATCCACGCAATCGCCAGCCGCGCACCTTGGTTGCGTTCTTGATGGGCATGGCGGTCAGCCACGGCTTGTACAATACTTTGGGCATGGGGTTTATCCGCAGCTTCCGGCATCGTCAGACCGGTTTTGAATTCTATCCGGAAATCAGCTGGTACGGGTTGGATGTCGCCACGTCTTTTTTCGCGATTGCGGGCGCTGCGTTTTTGCTGTTCTGGCTGTTCATGGGCATTTATCGTTTAGCACGGGCGGAACTGATGTACAGCCTGACACCCATCTGCTGGTTTTTGGGTATTGGTTCCTTATCTTTGTTTGTGGCGGGTGGGGTCTATGACCCACAGTTTTTGCCGGATGATAATCTGTTCGGCCGCTATAAAATGTATGCTTTCTTTTTCTATCTTTTTATCTCGACGTTGGGGGCCACGTATTATGCGGTGTTGTCTGGCGCTGCGGATTTGCGCAAATACGCAAGGCTTAAAGAAGCGCTAAAACAAGGCAATATGCGCGATTTCTTTGAAAACATGCATACATGGATCGCCTCCGCTCTTCTGGTATTGATGGCCTATGCGGCATTTATTGCGTGCCTGCTTAAAACAGGCACGGGGGTTGATTTGGGTGTGTTTAACTTGCGCATGTTCATCACGCTTGTAACCTCGCTTTTGTTGTTTGCTGTGCGCGATATGATCGTGATCCACCTGTTGGCCGCATGGCGCGGCGAGCGTGCACAAACGTTCGAGCGTATTGCCTATTATGTCGCGGTGTATTTCCTGGTTCCATGTCTGCATATCTCGGTTTCGCTCAAGGGCATCATCAACACGCCTGCGGTCGCTTTGGGGTTGAGCCAGCAAACGGCTGTGTTCCATCCCATCATGTATGTCGGCTGGTATTACCCTAATTTCTTTGCCAAGTTTTCGGCGGGGCTATTGCCGATCATGCTGCAGGTATCGGCTTTGGTGATTGGCATCGTGGTGTTCCGTCTTCTTCGCCTTTCACGGGCCGGGGTCGCCGCATGACGGGCGCGCCTGCAGCGGCAGCGCCGCAACGCGCACTTGTGCATCCGTGGCTCGACTTCTGGCTGCTGGGTGGCCTGTCTTATTTCTGTCTGGGCCTGATGTGGGTGGTCACAGACGTTTTCAAAATGGATTTGAAATACGAAGTACCATGGTGGGCGTTTTACGCGGCTTTTATTGTGAATTACCCTCATTTCGCTTATTCGTATCAGCTGTTTTATAAAAACTTTACGAACCGCTTGTTCGGGGCCGAGACGGAGATGGCAAGCCGTATCCGGCTGGCTGTGGCGGGTATTGTGGCACCGATGTTGATGATCGGTTATTTCGCGTATGTCGGCTTCGCCAAAAATCCGGATCTTTTGGGCTATGGTGTATCGGCGATGCTGTTCTTTGTGGGTTGGCACTACGTCAAGCAGGGCTATGGTGTGTTAATTACGGCGTCTTTGTACCGCAGCATTTTCTACAGCCTGTGGCAAAAGCGTGTTTTATACGTCAATGCCTATGCCGTTTGGATTTATGCATGGGTGAAGGCGAATATCAGTTTTTCCAAAAGTATTTATTTCGATGTTGCGCATTTCTCGCTCGACCTGCCCGATAGCTGGCAGATGCTCAGCGGGTGGGCTGTGGTGGCAACAACGACGGCCTCTGCTTTTGTATTGCTTTGGGTGTGGCTGAAAGAGAAGAAGGGTTTTTCCCTCAGCGGATTTGTGGGCTATACCAGCGCGTCTTATTTCTGGATTTTATTGCCACAGGTACATCCGCTGTTTTTCTATTTCATCCCGTTGTTCCATTCTTTGCAGTATCTGGTCTTTGTTTATAAATTCAAAAAAAGCGAATTCCAAAGCGCCGCAGAAAAAGCCGAAAGCCAGCAAGCCGATAGACGCCGTTATGTTTTGATGCTTTTGTTGTTTATTGCGGGCGGCGCCCTGCTGGGCGGGTTGATGATGGATTGGCTGCCAAAGCTGATTGACCGCCATTACAGCTTTGCCAATGTGGCCTTCAGCCGTAGCTATTTTCTGGTGACGTTTTTGTTGTTTATCAATATTCACCACTTTTTCATCGACAGCGCTTTCTGGCGGCGGGATAACCGTGACGTGCAGCAATATCTGTTCCGCGCTTGATCTGGTTTTCTGCGAAGGTCTTGATATTGTTTTAAGATATGTGGCCCTCTCCCGTCCTTTTCGGCGTTATGTTATAATGGGCGTTAAGGGTAGTAGCGGAAAACAGGGGCGGCTTCATGACACAGACGGTGGATATTGGCCAGCAAGGTGCCGTAACGGCACGGCTTGCCACGCGCCCCAAAGCCGCCGCGCCTAAAATAGCGGCCGATGTGGCCC
>JBGTNC010000272.1:0-8010 GCA_041743265.1 Alphaproteobacteria bacterium
TTTACTCGACAGCAAACTGGTGGATCTCAACCGCCCGACACGCGCAGGTGATACCGTCTTGATGGCGGCCTTGCAAAACGGGCAGCTGGATATCGCAGAAGACATGCTAAAGGCCGGTGCCAAGCCCGATACCAAAAACAAAACCGGCAATAGCGCCTTGTTTATGATGGCGAGCAAAGGCGATGCCGCTGCTGTTGCGTTGCTGTTAAAATATAAAGCCGATCCGAATATGGCCTGGGATTCAGAAACGCCCTTGCATAGCGCCGTGGCCCAAGGGCACGAAACCGTCGTGCCGCTGTTGCTGGCCGCAGGCGCCAATCCGCTGACACCCGACCAATACAAACGCAGTGCGGTGGATGTCGCTCGCTGGAAAGGCCGCACGAATCTGGTTCCTGTCTTGCTGGCGGCTGAAAAAGATTATGCAAATAGAGAGCAAATTTCACGAAAACCCAAGCCTTTTCAAGGGCCAAAGGGGGCATAATTTTTTCATAAGCGATTGAACCGCCCTATCTTGCGTGCTATACCAACACAATAATAAAAAACAGCATTTTCATGACGGGTATGTGCAGTCCACAGAATACAGGACGGCGAATAAAAACCCGCAAACCCGCGCCCACCGCAAGGCATGCGCCGAGGAACGACAAGGATGGCGATGACAGGCAAGAACGACAACCCGCTTCCAGGCAATGACGATGGCGATGGTATCGAAAAAGCATTCGATCGCGTTTCCGATATTTTCAGCAAAGTCAGCCAGATCGACTTCACCCGCAAGCCGACGGAAGTAGACCGTATTTTCCGCGCCATCAAATCCAACAAAATTGCCGAAGTTAAAAAAGCACTGGATGCAGGTTTTGATCCCAATAGCTGGAACAACAGCGGCGATACGCCTTTACATCTTTGCGCCCGTGGCAATCTGGTCGATATGGCCAAACTGCTGACAGAGCATGACGCTGACCCGCGCAAGGGTAAAAAAGACGACCTCAAACATTTACCGCTGGATGACGCTGTCAATTTCGGCAAACCGGAAATGACAGAATTTCTGGCCCGCCAAGGTGGCTACCTGCCCGGCAATACGGTTGATGGCTGGACATTGCTGCACCGTGCTTGCGAAAAAGGCAAAACACGTATTGTGCAAGCGCTGCTGGATGCTGGTGCCGATGGCAACGAAAAAACAGGCAATGGCGCAACGCCTTTGCTGGTGGCTGTCATGCGCGCGCAATCCGATACCGCCGAAGCCCTTTTGGAATACCCCGCCATTGTCGATGGCATGAATACTTTGTTTGTACAAACCGACAGCCAGCAACGCAGCGCCTTTCAATTGGCGGTGGAGCGTGGCATGTCCAAACTCGTCAACAAAATGATCGACAAAGGCATCATGCCCAATATGCCAGATGCCGAAGGCCAGACACCGTTGCAGCACGCCATTTCGCGCAGCGACATCGACATGGTGCGCATGTTGATCAAACACGGCGCGGATCTGCACACCAATACCGCAGGCACCGGCACGCCCTTGATGTTTGCCTGTGAAAACACAGAAATTTCCGACGATGCCACACGCGCTGAAATCATCACGCTGATGATCAAACACGGCGCGGATCCGGACAAAGCAGAACCCACCACAGGCCGCACGCCTTTGATGGTGCTGGCAGAAACAGACAACCGCAGCCAAAGTCTGGGTGCTGTTTTGGCCTATCCCGTCAACCTCGATATTTGTGACAACAACGGGATGAGCGCGGTATTCCACGCACTGAAAAACCCGCAAAGCCTGCGTCAATTACTAGATTCTGGTGCCAGTGCCAATGCCCGCCATATGCAGGATGCAGCCACCCCCTTGATCCGTGCGACACGTGACAACAACACGGCGGCCGTTGATATGTTGCTGGCAGCGGGTGCAAACCCTGCGCTATTTGATGCCGCGAAAAAATCCGCCCTGTCTTATGCCCGCGCCGCCATGAACGATAACGCGGCAGAGATTGTGCAAAAGCTGGAAACCAGACTGCAAAACGACCTGCGCCCGCAGCGTAAATCCGCGGCAAAAGGTCAGGCCTGGGATTTGTGACCGCGCCTGCGCCAAAACGTCACGACCCCACCGCTGCGGCAGCGCGCCTGCACGCGCTGATAACTTCCGGACAAAAAGAAAACGTCATTGACACGCTGGCCACAACAGGCCCCGCCTTGCGCGATATGCTGGCTGTTAAAAACGATAACGGCGATACAGCGCTGCATAGCTTGCTATTGCAAGGCTGGCATGACCTGATTGCGCCTGCCGTCACACATGGTGCAGACATCAACGCCGAAAACAAATCCGGTGAAACAGTTTTACATCTGGCTTTGAAAAACAAAGGTACAGAGGCACTTGAATCCGTGCTATCTGCCGGTGCCCACCCTGATGCAAAAGTCGCAGGTTATGCCGATACAGCGCTGATCCGCGCGATCAAGGCCGAAGACATCGACCAGATCAACATGCTGCTGTACTACGGCGCGAACCCTGCCATCACGGATAGCATTCCAGCCGAAGACGGACAAAACGCCTATCACCACGCTGCACAAACAACCGCAGAAGTCATGGCCATCATGCTGGCGCAACCGGATGCCGCCAAAAGCATCCGCGTATTTTGTCCCTTTGCAAAAACCGGGACTAATGTTTTTGCGAAAACCGAGGCTGACGTCTTTCGCATCGCGCTACATACGGGCAACAAAGACATTGTGCAGCAGCTGATTGAATACGGCGTCGACATCAATGGCCGCGACCCGCAAAAAAACACACCGATGCAATGGCTCTTGCAACATCACTATGCGCGCGCTGATGCCTTGCCGCTGTTAAAGCTGTTGCTGAAACACGGCGCCGACATTGAAAAAACCCGCAACGACTGGGGCGACACACCGCTCATGAGCGCGGCACAGGCGGATTTTGCAAGTGCTGTTGGTTTACTTTTGGATGCTGGTGCCAACCCGCAGCTTAAAAATTATTTCGACGAAACACCGCTACATATGGCAGCGCGGCATTACACCACGGCCTCCATCACCGCCTTGATCGAATCAGGGGCAGAGGTTGACGCGCAAGACCGTCACGGACAAACCGCTTTGCATATTGCGGCCCATCGCAACCGCCGCGATGTGGTTAAAACCCTGCTGGCCCATGATGCAGATACAGATATTCGCGACAAAAAAGGCCGTACAGCCGACGAAATATGCCAAGCGCCTGTGCAGCAGACCACCCGCAATCTCTTGCTCTCCCGCCGCCAGCAGCGCAGTCTTCGCACCCGTGGGCGTGGATATGCCAAACGCGCCTTCAACCGCAAAGATAAGGTGAAGCGTTATGAACGCTATAAAAAACCTTCTTCAAAAGGCTTTGGAAATCGGCCATAATCGACACCGCGTCCTTTTAGAACAATAAAAATAAGGATATTGCCGCGTGGAGCCGTTATTTAACAGCGACGGCCTGACAAAACCGGGCCCTGCATTTATCAATACCCCGCTGGATACCAAGGGCAATACATACCTGCATGAATTATGCTTGCGTAACGCCCCGCCTGCGTTAATCCGCGAAGCTGTGCAAAAGCTGGGCGCAGATGTCAATGCGCGCAACAACAATGGCTTCCCGCCGCTGGGCAATGCCATTTTAAAAGCAACGCCTGCAACCGTCGCCTGCCTGATTGAGCTGGGCGCGGAAATTTATTATCCCGGCAGCAAAGATATTATTTTCAACGCCACGCACCTTGCCGCCGTAACGGGCCGCGAAGAAGTGCTGGATGTTGTCCTGAAGAACGGTGGCGGTAAATACGTCAACGAAGGGGGCGCGGATGAATACGGTATCAACAGCACACTGCCGCCCTTGCACGCCGCCATTAAAAAATATCATTACAAGCTGATCGAACCGCTGATTAAAGCCGGCGCATGGCCGGATGCAGAAGCAGGCTACGATAAACTGACCGCCCTGCACCTTGCCGCCAGCAACGAAGCCGCAGGCCCGATGGCACAGCTGATCCGACTGGGCGCTGACATCAACCACAAAAGTGGCGACAGCAAAGGCCAGACACCTTTGCAATATGCAGCACAGCTGGATCGCCCGCAAGCAGCGGAGCTACTGCTGCGCAAAGGGGCTGATATACACGCCGAAGACAAACAAGGTATGACCGCATTGATGCTGGCCGCTAGCCAAGGTCATTCCCGCGTCATAGAAAAAATTCTGGCTTTCGACAAAGACGTGGACCGCCGCCGCAACGGCGCCGACCATGAAACTGCACTTATGAAAGCTGCGCACAAAGGCAATACGGCCACGGTCGAAATGTTGTTGAAAGCGGGCGCCAACCCGCTGCTGGCGGATGATTTCAACCGCACGGCCGCGAAATATGCCGAAGACAGCCCCAATACATCCAACAGTAATTGGGAATATCACGGCGGGTATAGCCACAATACCGGCAACAATAACCAACGTACGCGCACAATATTAAAAGACGCGGAAGATAAAGCCGCGCAAAAATTTTTCGAGAAAAAATACAAAGGCCGCAGGCCTTGAAAAATTAAAACCCGACACAACGGGACATATCATCGGCGGTAACATGGGTGTGAACAGACGGCAAAATACCAGGAGATCCCGATGACAAAAAGAAAACCCACCGAGAAAAAAACAATCTCGGCTGACCACAGCAAGGCTGCCGCGCGCAAAAAGAATAAGACGCTGCGGCCGGCCCCCGGTAAATCCTTTAACGGCAAACCTGTCCCCGCCGCACGCGACGGTTTTAATCACAACCATATCCGCGAGCCGGACAAAATCACCGATGCTGCCACAGGCCGCACGCGCCTGATTGACGCGATTCTAAAGAACGATGCCGAGCAGATTGAAAAACTGCTAAAAGCCGGTGCCAGCGCCAATAAAACCACCAAAGACGGCAAAAGCCCGCTGCATTACGCCGCCCGCCTTGGCATGACAGAAGCTGTCAGCCTGCTGGTCGATTACGGCGCGCAAATCAACCCGCGCGACAAAACGCAGCGCACCCCTGTTTTTGATGCGCTTGAATGCCCGCAACCTGCCCGCATTTTAAATGCTTTGTTCAAAGCCGGCGCGGATGCAGACATCCCCGATAAAGACGGCCGCATTCCGCTGCATGATGCCGCAGAACACGGCAATACAGCGCTTGTGCGTAAAATTTTAAAACACACCACCAACGCAAACCGCCCAGATAAAAAAGGCACGCAACCCTTGCACCTTGCCGCCAATAGCAATTCGGTGGCGGTTGTGCAAACCATTCTGTTTGAACGCGTCGCCCTGTTCAGCGCGAATAACGACGGCGATACCTGTCTACACATGGCCGCCCGCCGCGATAACAACGAAGTTGCCGAATACCTGATGAAAACGGATGCCGCGCGCCTTGTGAATGCCGTGAACATGGACAGTAGATCCCCCATGCATCTGGCGGCCGAGCGCAAAAATATTCCACTGCTGCGCCAAATGATTGAAGCAGGCGGTGATGTGAATTTGCCGGATGGCAAAGGATTCACCCCATTGCATGATGCGATTTGCAGCCACGATACAAAAACCGTGAAGCTGTTGATTGAAAGCGGTGCGGATATCAGCAAGCCCACAGCCGGTATGCGTGTCACGCCGCTTATTCTGGCGATACAGCAACAACAAACAGACCCGGCAATTGTAAAACTGCTGATGGAACACGATGCCAGCGTCACCACCGCAGATGATGACGGTGTGACGCCGCTGATGGTCGCGGCCCGTCGTGGCGACACAAACCTGATGCAGGTTTTGCTGGATGCCGGTGCTGATCCGAAAGTCGCGGACAAGAAAAAGCAAAACGTGCTGCATTACATCAACGGCAATATGCCGAAAAAGATGATCGAGACATTGTTGGAAAAAGGTGCCGATCCGAACCTTGCCAGCACATGGGGCCGCACACCGCTTGTGAATGCGATGCAAGACCGCAACATTGCACTGGCGGAAATTTTGCTGGAAAAAGGTGCCGATCCGAAAACATCGGACAGCCAAGGATTCACCCCGCTGCACATCGCGCTTCAACAACGGCATCTGTCGCTGGTCGGCAAGCTGCTGGAAAAAGGAGCAGATGTGACAGGTGCCGCCAGCTATACAAAAATGACGCCGCTGCATATCGCCAGCCAATTGGGGCTGGAGCGTGAAGTGGGGCTGTTGTTAGAAAAAGGCGCTGACCCGAATGCCAAAGACCACATGGGCCGCACGCCGTTGCACAATGTTTTGCAAACCAACTTTCTGTCCGTCGAATCGGTACGCAAACTTTTGGCCAAAGGGGCCGATCCGCTGATCGAAGACCAATACGGCACCAACCCCTACGATATGGCGCATAATATGCGCAAAACTGTGGTAACCGAGCTGTTTAAGCAGCAAATGGCCAAAAAATCGGCCAAACCCTATACACCCAAGCCGCCGCGCCCACCGTGGGGCTATTATTAAACTGCTGTTTTTGCGTGATATTGGCATGAATCATAGACATAACACCGTCATTTCTGTAATATAACGCAACACTGACATTGAGGATCGGCCTATGCCCAAGACCGCAAAACGCAAACCTGTGAACGAGGCTTTTCTTGAAGCCGCGCGGCTTGGCGACTTTGACGGTGTGAAATTCTATCTGGAAGAAGGCGCCAATATCGAAACGCGCGACAAAAACGGTCGCACCGCCATGCATATCGCCGCTGAAAAAGGCATGACCATGACGCTGGAAGTGCTGATTGAAGAAGGTGGGCAGCTCAATACCGTCGATCACGCTAAAGAAACGCCGCTGATGCTGGCCGCAAAATTACAAGGCGGGTATGACGCGGTTGCCATGCTGATCAGCAACGGCGCGGATATTACCCTGCGCAACCTGCGTGGCCAGACAGCCTTCACGATGGTAGACGAGAAAAGCCCCGTGAAAAAAATGCTGCGCGGTGCTTGGCTGGATGCTTTGGATAAAAACCCGCCAGATCTTTCTGTCACCACCAGCCAAGACCTGCATGTGCGCAAACCGCTGGTGCTGAAACCTGCTGCGCCGCCGCAATAACTGCGCGCCCCTCACCTCTCTTGCATAATATTGTAGCATTCTTGCATTCTTGCAAATGTGCCCGTTTTTGCTGTTGAAAAACGCCCCACGGGATTGACCGTGACGTAACAATATGTCAAGAATCTTAACACTTGGATTAATAAAGTATCACGCTCTCCCGCGCTGATTTCTGCCGCCGCGGAAGCCTGTTTTTTAAGTCGGCAGATGACGGATGAAGGATTGGCTGAACCATGGACCCGACATCACTTTCGGACAAGTTTACCGGACAGGCTGCTGCCAATAGCAACAATGCCGCAGCCCCGAAAACAGAGAATACAAAAACACCCGAAGATATTTTTTTCGCCGCCATCGGCGATAATCGCTATGAAGAAGTTTTGCGCCTGATCGATGCGGGCACAAACGTGAACATGCTCAACGCACAGCGCCAGTCCCCCCTGTGCCTTGCTGTTGAAAAACGCCACAAACACATTGCCCGCCTGCTGCTGAAAAGCGGCGCGGATGTTGAAAAATACGAACAAGAAACCGGCGTCTCCCTGCTGGTGAAAATGCGCGAAGCTGAAACAAACATCGGCCTGCAAGAAGAAGACATCGTATCCTTGCTGGTCGACCGTGGTGCAAAAGTGCAAACCTATGTCGGCAGCACACCCTTGCTGGTGAAATACGCAGAGCTGGGCATGGCGCAAGCCGCGCAAGCCGTACTGGATGCAGGTGGCGACCCCAACCTGCCGGGTGCTGGCAGCAAACGCTCCCCCCTGATTGAGGTACTCATCTCCGACAAGCCACGGCGACATCAAATTCTAAAAGCATTGTTGGCCGCAGGTGCCGTGGTTGATGGCAGTCCCGACAGTGTCAGCACGCCGTTGTTTACCGCCGTGAACAAACGTGATGCCGAGGCTGTTGATATTCTGCTGGCGGCAGGTGCGAAGACAGAAATTGTTAAAAACAATTTTGACGGCACACCGCTTTTAAAAGCCGTGCGCGA
>JBGTNC010000273.1:0-4629 GCA_041743265.1 Alphaproteobacteria bacterium
TCCCGACGCAAGGATCATGGCGGCCTTTGGTGGCAATCTCTGTTTCATAACCATCGCTATCTATTGTTTGCAATGGTTGCGGCAAAGAGCTGGTGGGCTTAAACGCCATGCGCGCCACAATATCTTGGCCCGTTGAAATACCGCCCAATATGCCGCCGGCATGATTGCTCAGGAAATATGGCACACCATCTTTGATTCTAATTTGATCCGCGTTGATTTCACCCGGCAGCGACACAGCGCCAAAGCCTGCGCCAATTTCCACACCCTTCACCGCATTAATGCCCATGAGCGCCTTTGCAATATCGGCATCCAGCTTATCACTAACGGGCGCGCCGAGACCTGCAGGCAATCCCTCGGCCACCACCTCAACCAAGGCGCCCGCACTGGAAAGGTTCTTGCGCGTTTCGTCCATAAACTTTTCCCACACGGGCACAATCTTGGCATCGGGTGAGAAAAACGGGTTTTGTGCGACTTGATCCCAATCCCAATGATCGCGGTTCAAAGCATGCGGGCCGATTTGCGTGACAGCGCCGCGAATACGTACATCTTCGCCAATTTCATGTTGCAGTACCTTGAGCGCGACAGCACCAGCAGCCACACGGCTTGCCGTTTCACGCGCAGATGATCTGCCGCCGCCAAAAAAATCACGGATGCCGTATTTCTGGTCATAGGTGAAATCGGCATGGCCGGGGCGGTATTTGTGGCGTATTTCTTCGTAATCTTTGGAACGTGCATCGCTATTGCGAATAAACAGGCTGATCGGCGTACCTGTCGTCAGGCCGTCAAAAACACCGGAGAGAATTTCTACCTGATCTTTTTCCTGACGCTGGGTGGTAAATCTGTTTTGGCCCGGTCTACGGCGATCCAGAAAATATTGAATATCCGCTTCACACAACGGCATCAACGGCGGTACGCCATCGACCACACAGCCAATGGCAGGGCCATGGCTTTCGCCCCATGTTGTATATCTGAACAATGTGCCGAAGGTATTGGCCGACATTACCCTGAGATGCCCTGCAAAAGCTCTGCGGTTTCTTTGGCAGAATCGACCTGCACCATGCCAATGGTGTTATAGCCGGAATCTACATACATCACTTCGCCCGTCACACCAGCGCCCAGATCACTGAGCAAGAACAGGCCGGCACCACCGACATCTTGCGTGGTGACGTTACGGCGCAAAGGCGCGTTCAATTCGTTCCATTTCAGGATATAGCGGAAATCACCGATACCGGAGGCCGCCAATGTTTTGATCGGCCCTGCACTAATCGCATTCACGCGGATACCTTTCGGCCCCACATCACTGGCGAGATAGCGAACAGAGGCTTCCAATGCCGCCTTGGCAACACCCATGACATTATAATGTGGCATCACGCGTTCGGCGCCGTAATAGGTCATGGTCAACAAGCTGCCGCCGTTTTTCATCAAGGGCACGGCGCGCTGCGCAACTGCGGTGAAGGAATAGACAGAAATATCCATCGTTTTCAAAAAGTTGTCACGCGATGTATCTAGATACATCCCGTCCAGCTCTTTTTTGTCAGAATAGGCAATTGCATGAACCACAAAGTCCAACTCGCCCCATTCTTTTTCAATATGATTGAAAGTGTCATCGATGCTTTTCGCATCAGTCACGTCACAGGGCAGGATGATTTTGGAGCCAATGCTATCCGCCAACGGGCGCACGCGTTTTTCCAGCGCATCGCCTTGAAAAGTAAATCCCAGCTCGGCGCCATGTTTATGCGCCATTTCGGCAATACCCCAGGCAATCGAGCGATCATTGGCAACGCCCATAATCAATCCGCGTTTGCCTTTCATAATTGTGCTGGCATTTGTCATCTTGTCACCATTTTGTTTTTGGGCTTCTGCTGAGCCGTGCTCTGGCTGTGTTGTCATACTATTTATATCTCGTCTTGTATCTTGGGCTTGTTTCAGGCGGGATTAGCTTTTGATATGCCGCATCCTACACAATCTTATAAAGACGCGTCTAGATGTATGTGCCTTGCATAAAAATTTACAACGCGAAATATTCATATATGAAAATATAATCCGCTGCAAGATTATAACTTTAGTTACGGAATATACGCAGTATTTATATTTGAGTAACTATTGGTTTTCATTATATTATGTCCCATCGGCTTTCCTATCGGCAAAGTCAAGACTTGCATTCATATATGGACTGTTGTTCACTTCGCCGACTCAATGAAACAAAAATAAGGCAAGACCCTTGCAACATTTTTCATCCAAGCGCACTAGGCTGTTCCGCAAACGCCGCTTCGGCTTACGTCACGCTACTCTTCCGGTTCTCGCGATTGCCGGCGTTTACGGCGTCCTCTCTATGCTGAGCGCACCTGATACAGAAATGCCCGCATCTTCTGTTGCCTATACACAAGTCGCCACAGCGCCTGTATTGGCACCCAATGATGTCAGCCATAACGATGCAGACATTGTGCGCGGTAACATGAAAGCTGCCTTTGAAGCGCGCCCTGCCGCTGCTTCTTACACCTATGGCGCTGCACCTGAAAAAAATTCCAAGCCTATTGCAATCTCTGCGGCTGAAGCACAAGCCAGCGAAAAAATTGCCTACATCCAGTCCGGCATCGAAACCCTGCTGCAAGCTGGTAGCAATCTTTTTGTTTCCGAGAAAAAAGTATCTGTCGGCAAAGGCGATACGCTGATGGAACTACTCGTCAGCAACGATGTACCGCGCACCGAGGCATATAACGCCATTCAAGCTCTCAGCAAAGTGTATAACCCGCGCGACCTGAACCCAAGCCATGCCATTACCGTGTTCTTCCACAAAGAACCTGCAATCGCAGACCCCAAGTTCAGCGGCCTGCAGATTGAAAAAGATAAAATCAGCACCGTCATGGTCAACCGCACAGATGATGGCGGTTTTGAAGCAGCACAAGAAGAACGCCCGATTTATCGCAGCCTGAAAGGCTTCAGCGGCAATATCGACAGCTCCCTTTATGTCTCCGCGAAAAGCGAAGGCGTGCCTGATGGTGTAATCCTTGACCTGATCAAAATGTATTCCTGGAACGTTGACTTCCAGCGCGATATTCACTCCGGCGACAAATTCGAAGTCATGTACGAAGAATACGCAACAGATGCAGGCGATGTCGTATCTGGTAAAAGCAATATCGTTTACGCAAGCCTGACACTGAGCGACCGCGCCATGCCGTTTTACCTCTACAAAACGGCCTCCGGCGATGAAGACTTCTTTGATGACAAAGGCCAGTCTGCCAAAAAATCGCTCATGAAAACACCAATTGACGGTGCGCGTCTCAGCTCTGGCTACGGCATGCGCCGCCACCCTGTGCTGGGTTACAGCAAAATGCACAAAGGTATCGATTTCGCAGCCCCGCGCGGCACGCCGATCTATGCGGCTGGCGATGGCACGATCGAGCGCATCGGCCCCTTCAGCTCCTACGGCAATTACATCCGCATCCGTCACCGCCGTGACCTGCATACAGCTTACGCCCATATGAAAGGCTTCCGCTCTGGCCTGAAAACAGGCAGCCGTGTCAAACAAGGTCAAATCATTGGCTACGTCGGCACCACCGGCAGATCCACTGGCCCGCACCTGCATTATGAATTGATGCTGAATGGCAAAACCGTGAACCCAAAATCTGTCAAACTGCCTACAGGCAAAATGCTGGAAGGCAAAGACATGAAGTCTTTCAAATCCATCGTTGCCACGCGCAATGCCGAATTGGCCAAACTGCGCCAGGGGATTGAGATTGCGGATAGCAAACCGCAAAAAACCCGTCAGGCTTCCCTGCAACGTTAAGCCGAGAGCCGGGCAAACCAGAAAGGTTCTGCTATGCGTTCGCCGATTATCTTGCCTTTTATAATGGCGGCCTTTCTCTGGCTGCCTGCACAGGCACAGGCCGCAAACAGTGCCGGAATCACTGCGCAAGAACTTCTAAAAATGTGCAACAGCACCTATGATACCGATTACGGATTTTGCGCAGGCTATGTCAGCGCACTGGCAAATGCATTGCTATCAGGCCCGGTATCTGGCGAATCTGCCTGTAACCATAGCCCTGTGCGCAGCCAACAATTGATTGATATTTTCAGAACCTACGCCGAACTGTACCCGGAACAAATGCCAGGGCCTGCCGCAAAAACAGTTGCTGCCGCCATTGCACGGGCATTCCCCTGCCACTAATCTTCTCCGGATTATTTTTTTAGCCAGCGGCCATCTTCATCTTGCTGATAATAGGTCAGCTCATGCCCTGCTTCTTTATACACAGGCCAACGCGCGCGCGCTGCCGTGACCGATTCTTCGTCATTGCCATCAAACATTTCACAGCAAAGCGCAAACCCATCCACGCCGTCTGATGTCGCGCCGTCCACCAGCACAAGCATTGTTGCCTGATTGGGGTTGTCGTCTTCGGTTGTCAGCCAGACAGGTTGCTGTGATTCATAGCCGTCATGCTGATAACCATGCGGCATAAAACTGGCGGGATCATACGACCACAACAAATTATCCAAGACCTCTACCTGTTCGCGGCTGCCTGCCTTGATAACAATGCGCGGAAACTGTTCCAGCGCCTTGGCCAATAATGGCGGCAAGGTCTGTTCCAGTCGTTTTTGCGTCATGTGGTAGAAACGGATATCCGTCATAAG
>JBGTNC010000274.1:0-7659 GCA_041743265.1 Alphaproteobacteria bacterium
AATGCCTATGGCAGCAATACCCGCATGGGTGCTAGCAACTGGATGGTGGTTGAATCCGATGAAAGCGATGGCACGTTCTCGCACCTGCCCTCCGTTGCCTCCATCATCACGAATATTGATCCGGAACATATGGATTACTACGAAACCTTCGATGCCTTGAAAGAAGAGTTCGTAGCCTATGCGCATAACCTGCCGTTTTATGGTGTGGTGATTGCCTGTATCGATCACCCGGTCGTGGCAGAGCTGATCCCGCAATTCCACCGCAAAACCATTACCTATGGCTTTAGCGACAAAGCAGACATTCAAGCGCATAACATGCGCGCAACGCCTGACGGGCTTTGCTACGACATTAAAATCAACGATCCGCATCTCAACCACTTTCCGCCTGAAATCAAAGATGTGCAATTGCCCATGTTTGGCCCGCATAACGTTTTGAACTCGCTGACCACCTTTGCCGTCGGGCATGAAATTGGTATTCCGGCAGAACATATCGCGCTGTCTCTGACCAAATTCTCTGGTGTGAAACGGCGCTTTACGACCACAGGCATTGTGGAAGGCATTACCGTGATTGATGATTACGGTCATCACCCTGTTGAAATTTCCTCTGTCCTCAAAGCGGGCCGCGACGCAGTCACAGGCCGTGGCGGCGGGCGCGTGATTGCCGTGATGCAACCGCACCGCTTCACCCGTTTGAAAAACTTGTTCCAAGAATTCGCCGCCTGTTTTGATCAGGCCGATGCAGTCATCATTGCCGATGTTTATACGGCGGGCGAAGAACCCATTCCAAACATCAGCCGCGACACATTGGTGGTCGCCATTGAAAGACACGGCCACCCGAATGTACGCGCCCTGCAAGATCCGGAAGACCTCGCCAAGATTATCAAAGACATCGCCAAGCCCGGTGATTTTGTGATTTGTCTGGGGGCTGGCAACATTACCCAATGGGCAGCAAGTTTGCCCAAAGAACTGGAAGAACTCTACGGCATCAACCCCAAAGCCGTGAACGGTGTGCACTGATGAGCGCAGGTACACAAGCCACTGGCACACAACCCGCGGGCACCAAAGGTTTTAGCGATGATTTGCGCAGCCGCCTGCCGGAAGTGCGCGGCCGTATGAGCTTTCAAGCCCCGCTTGGCCCCATGACATGGTTTGGCGTGGGTGGCCCTGCCGAAGCATTGTTCAAACCCGAAGACCGCGATGACCTGATTGCTTTTATCAAAGCCTGCCCGTTGGATATTCCACTGACCGTTTTAGGCGTGGCCTCTAACCTGATCATCCGCGATGGCGGTATTCCGGGTGTGGTGATCCGTCTGGGCCGTGATTTTGCGCAAGTCACGGCAGACGGCACGACCCTTACAGCGGGGGCTGGCGCACTTGATATCAACGTGGCGCTGACAGCGGCCAAACATGAAATTGCAGGGCTTGAATTCCTCTCCGGTATTCCGGGCAGCATCGGCGGTGCTTTGCGCATGAATGCCGGTGCCTATGGCGGGGAGACGAAAGATATCCTGGTGGAAGCCGATGTTTTATTCCGCGATGGCACCGTTAAAACCATGACAGGGGCCGATATGGGCCTGTCTTACCGCCATAACGACCTGCCGGATGATGTGATTTTTCTCTCTGCCACTTTCACAGGCACCAAGGGCAATAAGGCCGAGATTGATGCGCGTATGGACGACATCAAACAAAAGCGCGGCGAAACCCAGCCGATCAAAGCAAAAACGGGTGGCTCTACTTTTGCCAATCCGGATGGTCACAAAGCATGGCAATTGATTGATGAAGCCGGATGCCGCGGCCTTACCATCGGTGGCGCGCAAATGTCGGAGCTGCATTGCAACTTCATGCTCAATACCGGTGCCGCCACCGCCGCCGATATTGAAAGACTTGGCGAAGAAGTGCGTAAACGTGTTGCGGAAAAAGCAAACGTTATGTTACGGTGGGAAATCAGGCGCATTGGGGTGCCGCTTGAGCAGGACAAAGATATTTTGTCCTTTATAAATGGGGAATAATCTTAAGACATGGCCAAGACAGTCGCAGTACTGATGGGCGGATGGTCGGCAGAGCGTGAGGTTTCACTCACGAGCGGCCGTGCCTGCGCATCTGCATTGCGTGAAAAAGGCTATGACGTGCGCGAAGTGGATGTCCAGCGCGACCTCGCGGATTTACTCGCGCACTTGACCCCAAAACCAGATGTTGTTTTCAACGCCCTACACGGTAAAGGTGGCGAAGATGGCTGCATTCAGGGCGTTCTGGAAATTTTAGACATCCCCTATACACATTCCGCACCGCTGGCCTCGGCGCTTGCGATGAACAAACAAAAAGCCAAAGAAGTATTACAGCCCATGGGCGTGCGCTGCCCTGAGGGTTTGCTGGTGCATATCGATGATATTCGCCAAGGTGCTGAGCCGATGCCCAAGCCCTACGTCGTGAAACCCAATGCCGAAGGATCGAGCGTTGGCGTCTATATTGTGCGCCCCGGTGACAACAAACCACCGCTGGGATTGGATAAATGGGCCTATGGCCCCTATGCGTTGGTTGAAGAATATATCCCCGGTCGGGAGTTGTCTGTTGCCGTTATGGGAACGAAAGACAGCGCGCCCAAAGCATTGACCGTGACAGAAATTAAAACACATATCAATTTTTATAACTACGAGGCGAAGTACGCAAAAGGCGGATCAACGCACGTTTTACCGGCAGCCGTGAACGAAGATGTGTTCAACGAAGCCATGCGTGTTGCCGCCTTTGCACATGAAAAACTCGGCTGCACGGGAGTCAGCCGCAGTGATTTCAGATACAATGATAATCAACCGGGACTTTCGGGGCTCTATTACCTCGAAACAAATACACAACCAGGGATGACACCAACATCCTTAGTTCCGGAACAAGCGGCGCATATTGGGTTGAGTTTTGGGGATCTTGTGTCGTGGCTCGTCGAAAACGCCGAGGCACATACGTAAGATTTTGGGGTAGATGAAGTTTTTTTGGAAACGTCGAACGTCGGGTTCGCGCCGACACGCCCGCTTGTGGGCAAAGCAGCTGAAAAACATCGGGTTTTTCGGCGGTGGCTTTGTGCTGGTCGTCGGTCTGTGCCTTTGGGCATGGATGAGCGGTGCCGTTTCCGCCGCAGGTGGCTGGATGCATGACCAGACGCTCTCTATCACCGCCAAGGCGGGTTTTCGCATCAACGAAATTCTGGTGACCGGCCGCGAACGCATCGCGCCGGACGCATTGCTGGCACGGCTGGATATGTCGGTCGGGGAACCGATGTTCGCCACAGACATTGCCAAGGGCCAAGCCGCCATTGCAGATATTCCGTGGATTGCGCAAGTGAGCGTATCGCGCCGCCTGCCCGATACCATTGTCGTGAATGTCAAAGAACGCCAGCCTGCAGCCCTTTGGCAGTACCAACAAAAACTTTCTGTCATCGACCTTGACGGTCACGTCTTGACCGACACAGGGCTGGATGCCTATAACCACCTGCCGCTCTTGGTCGGTGAACATGCCTCGTCGCATGTCACCGCACTTTTGGGGCTCTTGCATGCAGAACCTGAAATTGCTGGCCTGTTGCGCGCCGCCGTTCGTGTGGGCAACCGCCGCTGGGATTTGAAGCTGAAAAACGGCTTGCTGGTCAAGCTGCCCGAAGAAAATGTTGAACTGGCATTGCGCAAACTGGCAATAAGCCACCAACGCGAAAGCCTTTTAGACCGGCAACTAAAACAGATTGATCTGCGTTTGCCTGAGAAGCTGGTGGTAGAACCCGCCGTGACCGAGGACAGCCCGACGCATATCTGAACAGATAAATAAGCCACCACAAGAGTGGCTAAGAATAAAAAAAAGAAGAAGAAAAAGAAGAAGTGAAGCACATGAAGGGAGCACCGAAAAATGAAGAAGGGCCCAAATACCCCGTCTGATCGGAAAACAGACAAAAAAACAGGCAAACCCGCAACGGTTGCCAAGAATATTATTGCAGCCCTCGATATTGGCTCCAACAAAGTCTGCTGCTTTATCGCGGAAGTGAAAAGCCATGGCGGGTTGGAAGTTTTAGGGATCGGCCATCAAGCCTCCAAGGGCGTGCGCGCCGGTACCATTGTGGATTTGAAAGCCGCTGAAACCGCTGTCGCCCATGCTGTTGAATCAGCAGAGATGATGGCGAAAGACCATTTACAAGGCCAGCCGATTAAAAGCGTTTACGTGAACGTGCCCGGCGTGCACACCACATCACACCAAATGTCGGTGAACGTTAAAATCTCCGGTCATGAAGTATCCGAGCGTGATATTCAAAACGCGCTGGCACATAGCCGCAGCGTGGCGCAAGTGGGCCGCGATGAATTGATCCATGTGATTGCTGCTGGCTACGCGCTTGATAACCAGCGCGGCATTGCAGACCCACGCGGCATGGTTGGCGAAAGTCTGGACGTTTTATTAAGCCCCGTAACAGCGCTGTCGGGTGCGATGCGCAACATCGGCACGGTCGTGCACCAGAACCATTTGGAAGTAGACGGCTTTTGCGCAAGCCCCTATGCCGCAGGGCTTGCAACGCTTGTGGATGATGAAAAAGATCTGGGCTGCACCGTGATTGACATGGGCGGCGGCACAACATCGATGGCGGTGTTTGTGCAAGGACGTCTTGTATTCACGGCGGCGATCCCCGTTGGCGGCAACCATGTCACCAGCGATATCGCACGCGGGCTGACAACATCCATTGCGGATGCAGAGCGGATTAAAACACTCTACGGTGCCGCACATGCCACCACCACCGATGATGGTGCGTTGATTGACGTGCCGCCGATTGGTGAAGAAGAACCGCTGCAACCCAATTACGTACCAAAATCATTGCTGGTTGGCATCATCCAGCCACGCATCGAAGAAACATTCGAGTTGGTGCGCGCAAAACTTGTCGATCATGGCATCAATCAAATCGCAGGCCGCCGTGTTGTTTTAACAGGCGGTGCATCGCAATTGCCGGGCCTGTGTGACATTGGTCAATTAATCCTCGATAAACAAATTCGCCTCGGCCGCCCGCAGAATATTCGCGGCCTTGCGGAAGCAACGGGCGGGCCAGCGTTTGCTGCTTGCGCCGGTTTGCTGCACTACGCCGCCGAACACGCCGGTGAAGAAATGCCGCGCGTTCAACAAAACTATGGTTTCAACTTACCAGCGGCTTTCAGCGGCAATATGCTGCAAAAGGTCACCCTTTGGTTGAAGGAGAACTGGTAAGCGATTCAATCGTCTCGATAAATCACGGTTAGGGGTCCAATTTTCTTCTATTTTCCAAACTGTTAGTACCCGAATCCGGAGCAAAAAAAGTGCAAATAAATGCATGTTGACTCTGGAAAGCTAGGCAGAGAGTAAGTAGAATCACCACTGTTACGAAGCGGAGGAATTTAAAAAAATGACAATCAATGTAAGAATGCAAGCACCCACCAATAGGCTGAAACCAAAGATTACCGTTATCGGTGTCGGCGGCGCGGGCGGCAATGCCGTTAACAACATGATCAATTCACAACTGGAAGGTTGTGAGTTTCTGGTCTGCAACACTGACGCACAGGCGCTCGAAGGTTCTTCAGCGCCGCACAAAATCCAGCTGGGCGTGAATGTCACGCGCGGTCTGGGCGCCGGTGCCAATCCTGAAATCGGCAGCGCTGCTGCTGACGAAAGCATCGAAGAAATCCTCGCCTATCTTGAGGGTTCCAACATGGTATTCGTCACAGCGGGCATGGGCGGCGGTACCGGTACCGGTGCAGCCCCCGTCATTGCGCAGGCAGCACGCGAAGCGGGCATCCTGACAATCGGCGTTGTCACCAAGCCTTTCCACTTTGAAGGCACACACCGCATGAAGCTTGCCGAGAACGGCATTGCCGAGCTGCAAAAATACGTCGATACGCTGATTATCATTCCGAACCAGAACCTGTTCCGGATCGCGAATGAAAAAACAACCTTTGCCGATGCGTTTAAAATGGCAGACGAAGTTTTGCAATCCGGTGTACGTGGCGTGACAGATCTGATGGTGATGCCAGGCCTCATCAACCTCGACTTTGCCGATATCCGCGCAGTGATGCTGGAAATGGGCAAGGCGATGATGGGTACAGGCGAAGCCGAAGGCGAACGTCGTGCGGTTGAAGCTGCTGAATCTGCTATTTCCAACCCGCTTCTGGATGATGTTTCCATGAAAGGTGCGCGCGGCGTACTGATCAACATCACCGGCGGTCTGGATATGACACTGTTTGAAGTTGATGAAGCTGCCAACCGTATCCGTGATGAAGTTGATCCGGATGCAAACATCATCTTCGGTTCCACCTTTGACCAGACGATGGACGGCAAAATGCGCGTCTCCGTTGTGGCCACAGGGATTGAAGCTGCGAGCATGACACAAAATCGTCCGCTCGGCGTTGCCGGTGGCGATGTTGACCCCGCACGTCGCCAAGGTTTTGGCGGCGGTAACGGCATGGGTGGCGGTGTAAAACCTGCAGCCCGTATCGGCGGCGACAACGGTGGCTACAACACTTACGATCGTCCGCAGTCTGCTGGCAATCCGCGTGATGGCTTTACGGGCAACATCCCGTCCAGCATCATTCCGGCACATGCCAGCCAGGCCCGCGCACAGCAGACCATGGCTGCAACAACAGCCAAGCCTGCCACTGCACAAAAAACAGCCAGCCCCGTCACCGCCGGTGGCGATGACTGGAATACACCAGCCGACGGCACAATGGGCCACGCAGCAGCAACGACATACGCTGCTGCCAGCACAGCCACTGCCCGCAAGCTGGATAACGATGATATGGATGAAAGCCAAACCTGGACGCGCCCGACACAGCCGGCCGTGACGCAAAACTATCAGCGTAGCGTACCGCCTGTGACACAGTCCAAAGATGCCGTACAACCACAAGCCCGTGACAACAGTTACGAGCCGCGCGGTGTACGTCATGGTAACAGCTTCATTCCGCCCAAGCCCGTTGATCCGCGCCAAACATCCGGCACCAGTGCCGACCTGTTTGCGGATGCCGAGCTGACGGCACCGAAAGCAGCCGCACCTGTGGCTGAAAAAGCTGTTAAAAAATCGCCTTCCCTGTTCGAGCGTTTCACACTGCGCGGCCGGGAAGAAACCACCGAAGCACCGACCACAGAAGTGACCGGCAAGCTGACCGTGGAAACCGGTGGCAAGAAGGATGAGGATGAACTTGATATCCCCGCTTTCCTGCGCCGTCAGGCAAACTAAATACTAGGCCCTCCGCAGGGCGTAACGAAAAGGCCGGGAATAACTTCCCGGCCTTTTTTATTGCTTTAAATTCTTCCCGTTTACAACTACCGACGCATCACAGGCGGTTGATTGATGGGGCAGGCTTCTGTGTTCACATGCTTCACATCCGAAATATTCCGATAGACCGAAAAGAAATGGTTACGGAAGCCATAAGCCGTCACATCATAGGTGCAACCCACGTGCAAGTTCCCCTGTACATCGGATGAATTGAATTTACCGCGCAGCATGCTGTCGGTATTTTCAAAAACTTCCTTGTTTGTGAAAACGATGTATTTGCTATCGGTGCCGCCCTCGCCATCCGATGTCACTTGGCGTTCTTTGTCGGTGACAACCACACGCTGTGTTTCCGGCTCGACCGTCTGGTAATGAATAGCAGCGCCGCCCCCTTTGTGAAAGCATTG
>JBGTNC010000275.1:0-2760 GCA_041743265.1 Alphaproteobacteria bacterium
TCCTGAACCAAGGCACCGACGCTGCGCTGATCGGCAGGTTCGGGGCCAAAGTTGAACCCCGCCTCCAGCCCGGTGGCATCTGGCCCGGCCAGACCTTCGGCCAGCAGCAGATATCCCGCCAAAGGGTCCAGCACATGCTGCCATGGCCGCACCGCGTGACGATTGCGCACCGGCAGCGCGCGCCCTGCCCCGAAGGCCCGCGCCAGATCGGGCAGGATGCGGTCTTCCGACCAATCCCCGCCGCCGATCACATTGCCCGCGCGCGCCGTACCCAGCAACGCCGTATCAGTCGCGCTGAAAAAAGATTTACGGTAGCTTGCCGCCACCAGTTCCGCGCCCGCTTTTGACGCGCTATAAGGGTCATGCCCACCCAGCTTATCATCTTCCAGATAACCGCGGTGTTGTTCGATATTCTCGTAGCATTTATCCGTGGTCACGACCACAATTGCGCGGACGGAGGGTGTTAAACGGCAGGCTTCCAGCACATTTGCTGTACCCATGATATTGGTGGACAATGTTTCCAAAGGATCACGATACGACCGGCGCACCAGCGGCTGGGCCGCCATGTGGAAGACAACCTCAGGCTTCTCTGCATGCATTAGCGCCATAATTTTATCGGCATCGCGGACATCTTGCAGATGGCTTGGTACATCTGGCTGCAACAGACCCCAATGGTTGGGCGTAGTGATAGTCGGCAAGGAAATGCCGCTGACCGTCGCGCCCAATTGCTGTAGCCAATGCGTCAGCCATGTGCCTTTAAAACCGTTATGCCCTGTAATCAACGCACGGCGATTTTTATAGATATCTGAAAACGAGCTCATTTCCAGACTTTCCACGGCGCGTCGCCACTTTTCCACATGTCTTCTAACATATTTTTCTCGCGCAGCGTATCCATCGCCTGCCAGAAACCTTTGTGGCGGAAAGATGTCAGCTGGTTTTCAGAGGCCAGTTGCTGCATCGGTTTAATTTCAAAATGCGTGGAATCTCCCTCGATATAATCGAGCACGGAAGGCTCTAATACAAAAAACCCACCGTTAATCCACGCCCCTTCTGCTGAAGGTTTTTCACGGAAGCTTGTCACGGAATCGTCATCTGTCATCGACAGAACACCATAGCGGCCCGGCGGCTGAATGGCCGTCACCGTTGCCTTGCGGCCCGCTTTTTTATGATGGGCAATCAGGTCGTCAATTCTTACATCCGATACGCCATCGCCATAAGTAAAGCAGAAGGTTTCATCACCAATATAATCCCGCACACGCTTCAAGCGGCCACCTGTCATTGTTTCGGGGCCCGTATCCACCAGCGTTACTTTCCAGGATTCCGCCTTGCGGTTATGCACTTCCATAGAATTCGAGGCCAAATCAAACGTCACGTCCGACATGTGCAGGAAGTAATTTGCGAAGTATTCCTTGATCACATAACCCTTGTACCCCAGACAAATCACAAAATCGTTCAGCCCGTAGTGGGAATAAGCCTTCATGATGTGCCAAAGGATAGGTTGCCCGCCAACTTCCACCATGGGTTTGGGTTTCAGATACGACTCTTCACTGATACGCGTACCAAATCCACCTGCCAGAATAACGACTTTCATTTTTTCCCCTTGTAGCTCAAGCCCATAGGCCAAATTCACCGCTGTTTTTGATACCAGCTGTTGACTATATAAATGCACGGAAATTATAGAGACATCGCGCTTTTGCGTCTAGCGGGGATAATTAAACATAACCCGACATATGCGGCGGCTATGGCAAATCATGCACTGGACTTTTTCACGCTGTAACCTAATTCACTAAAGATCGAATACACTCATCATGCACCATCCTCGCATCCACGAAATGAAAGTTTACACATGAAATACGCCGTTTTACTCCTCGCCCTCCTCGCCCTCCCCTTTCAGGTACAAGCCGCAGACCCCACGCTTGCCGAAAAGCTGGACACCATGAAACAAAACTTTTCGCAAAAAGCGGATGACGAAACAAAAACAGCTTTTGAAGAAGGCGTCCGCCTTGTGACGGAATCAGGCGCGCTTGAAAAGGCGAAGAACGTCGGCGACACCGCCCCCATCTTTACCCTGCCCGATGCAACCGGCAATGACATCAGCCTCGCAAACCTCTTGAAAAAAGGCCCCGTTGTTTTGATTTGGTACCGTGGCGAATGGTGCCCTTATTGCAATATCCAGCTGGAAGATATTCAAAAACACATTAAAGATTTCAAACAACTTGGCGCACAAGTCGTGGCGATCAGCCCCGAGCTGCCCGATAACGGCTGGCGCTTGCAAGAACGCGAAGGTCTTGAATTCCACGTGCTCAGCGATGCTCAAAGCAAAACCGCAGAAACCTACGGCGTCATCTATACCCTGCCGCCCGCCGTTGCTGTGCGCATTCAAAAGCGCTTTGACATACACACCCGCAACGACGATACCCGCAATGTTTTGCCACTGGCCGCCACTTACGTCATTAACACGGATGGCATTATCACCTATGCCTTCCTCGATGGTGACTACCGCAAACGCGCTGAAACAACAGACCTCCTCGCGCATTTAAAAACGCTGAAGAAGTAAGCTACCACGCCAAGCAAAGTCCCTGCGCACAACGCAGAATCCGTTATGTGATTCACGCAGGTCGCTGATTAATAATGCGGCGGCCTGTCGCGTGCGCTTTGCTCTGCGGCGGATAACTGCTCGGCCGCTTCTGTGACGCTTGTCACATCGCCCTGAAGCTTCCTGATATGCTTTTTCAAAAGGTCAATTTCTTCCCATTGCCG
>JBGTNC010000276.1:0-5877 GCA_041743265.1 Alphaproteobacteria bacterium
GCGCCATGCCGATTTTAACGGCGCGCGTATGATGGAAGCCATTTTCACCGATGCCGACCTGACCAACGCAGATTTTAGTGACTGCGACCTGCGCAAGGCAGATTTCCGTGGTGCCAAGCTGCATAACGCAAAGTTTGAAAATGCATTGCTGGATGACGCACAATTTGATGTGGCCAGCGACCCGCGTAGCGGATAAACTGCCCCTTCATTTTCAAAGGGGGATTTTTTCATGAAACTTTTTGCTTTATACATCGGTGGTGCCACCGAAACCTCGATGATCGAGCTGCACGACATGCGCTTTGTTATCGCCAAATCCCTGACCGATACCTATGACGAATTAAAACGTACATGGTGGGGCACGCCCGAAAGCCTGCATATTGATTGCTGGGGGGAGCTGACAAGCGCCGATGGCCACAATATTCATCTCAGCACAGAACCTGTCGACAATGACGGCAAGAGCCTCTATTTCGTCAACCTCGGCGGCTATGATCCAGATGAGTTTACCGAGCTGCATAAAAACGTCTTTATTGTCGCCGCGACCGAATCCAAGGCCAAGGTGAAGGCGCTGAAGATGATTCTCGACTGGAAATCGCACCACAAGGACTACCTGTTCGATGTGGAAAAAACGGTGAATATTTCAGCCCTTGCCGCAGAAAAATCCCTGCACCTGCATCTGGAAGAAACGGAAACCCCCGTGCCTTTTACCTTTGCTTGCAAATATCATCCGCTGGGTAAAAAGACAGCGTAATTATGTATAAAAGTTCCCCTCATGCGGCTTTATGGCGCAGGCGCAATGCGCTATAAAGGGGCATGTCCATACGCCATCTACCAGAAACGCTCATCAACCAGATCGCGGCAGGCGAGGTTATTGAAAGACCCGCCGCCGCCGTTAAAGAGCTTGTTGAAAACGCCATTGATGCGGGCTCATCCCGTATTGATGTCACCATCCGTGATGGTGGCGCCAGCCTGATTGCTGTGACGGATGATGGCATGGGCATGACAGCAGATGAACTGGTCATGGCCGTAGACCGTCATGCGACATCCAAACTGCCGGATAATGACCTTGTGCATATCGCCTCCCTCGGTTTCCGTGGCGAAGCCTTGCCCTCCATCGGCGCGGTCAGCCGCCTGACCATCACCAGCCGCCCCAAAAGCCAGCCAAATGCCGATGCCGCCAGCATCACTGTGGATGCCGGCAAAAAATTTGCCCCCATACCCGCTGCCCTGTCACAAGGCACCAAGGTGGAAGTGCGGGATTTGTTCTATGCCACCCCCGCCCGCCTGAAGTTTTTAAAATCCCCCCGCACCGAAACACAAAACGTGCGCGATGTTTTGGAACATCTGGCCATGGCTTATCCCGACATTGCGTTCCGCCTACAAAGCGATGAACGCACACTGCTGGATTTACCCGTCGCCCCCGTTTTGCAACCGTCAGAAAAACGGCTTGAAAGATTACGCCAAATTATGGGCCGTGATTTTGCCGATAATGCCCTGCCGTTAAATGCGGAGCGTGAAACACTGGCCATGACAGGTTTTGCAGCCCTGCCCACCCTCAACCGTGGCACTAACCAGTACCAATATTTCTTTGTGAATGGTCGCCCCGTGCGCGACAAACTGATTATTGGCGCGGTGCGTGGTGCCTATAACGATTTTCTGGCGCATGGCCGTCACCCGATGCTGTGCTTGTTTATCAACATCCCGCCTGATCAGGTCGATGTAAACGTACACCCTGCCAAGGCTGAAGTTCGGTTTCAAGATAGCGCCCTTGTGCGCGGTCTCATTGTCGGCGGATTAAAACACGCGCTTGTGGCGGCGGGCCACCGCGCGTCATCTACCGTTGCGAATGAAACGCTGCAATCCTTTCAATCCCCCGACGCGCAAAACAGTGCGACAGGCTGGGATGGAAATTATCGCCAACAGCAAACCGGATATAAAAACCTGAAAGGCCTTGCTGGCAACCCTTATACGGGCAGTGCCTATTACGGTGCCACGGCTGAAAACATATCGGCCGATCATCTGCCCGGGCTGGATAACGTGCCCAGCGCGCGTATGCATATGGCGCCGGATATGCAAGATTCTATGCCCGCTGCCCTACATCACCCGCTGGGCGCCGCTTGTGCGCAGATACATGAAAATTATATCGTCGCCCAAACGCAAGACGGGCTTGTACTGGTCGATCAACACGCCGCGCACGAACGCCTTGTGTATGAGAAAATGAAACAAGCGCTTGAAAACGGCGGCATTGCCCGCCAAACCTTGCTGCTGCCCGAAGTGGTCGAGCTGGATGATAACGCAACCGAGCGCCTGCTCTCCCGCGCAGATGAACTGGCGGAGATGGGCCTGATCATCGAAAGTTTCGGCCCCGGTGCCATTGTGGTGCAAGAAATTCCCGCCCTTTTGGGTAAAATGAATATTCCGCAAATGGTGCGCGACTTGGCCGATGATATCGTCACCTATGGCGCGACACATTCGCTGAAAGACAGAATGGAAGAAGTCTGTTCCACCATGGCCTGCCATGGCTCGGTACGCTCCGGCCGCAGATTAACCGCTGATGAAATGAACGCCCTGTTGCGCCAGATGGAACAAACACCCCATGCCGGCCAATGCAACCACGGCAGACCAACCTATGTGGAATTAAAGCTCCACGACATTGAAAAACTTTTTGGAAGACGCTAATGACACAGACCGAACATATCGACGTCAAAGATACAATCAATCTCTGCACCACGATTTATATCTTTAATATTATTTGTATGTTGATGCAGTTTCATCTTTGGACAGTCGCGCCCGGCATGGTCGGCCTGTTGTGCATTTTCACCTATGCCAATATCAAACAACGCGAAACCAAAGGCACCATATTTGAAAGCCATTTCCGCTGGATTGTGCGCACCTTCTGGATCGGCAGTTTCTATTACCTCATCTTGGCCCTCGGGAAATCCGCCTACTTCCTCATGAATAGCGACTTGTCCATGGTCATGGATGCTGTGCGCGAAGGCGAAACAAATACGCTGTATTTCCTGGAACTGGCCTATGAAAAAAATGCCGAACTGGCACTGCAAAGCTACTTTGTCGTACTGGGCAGCTTTAGCCTGTGGTGGGCATGGCGTGCATTACGTGGGGTTTATTTCATCCGCAAGGGCGCTGAACTGCCCAAGGTAACAAGCTGGATTTAAATGACGGCCTGCGCCTGAAGAAGAAAGCGGAATTTCTCGACTGTCTCCAGCTCCGCTTGCAATTCATGCAATCGGTCGCGGGCAATTTTATCTTCACCCCACTTTTCCAATTGATACACTTCATCCACACCTGCGGCTTCAAAAGCTTGCACAGCGCCCAACCGCCCTGTTTGCATCCCAAGACCGATCACGACTGAACCCGTCAGAGCTGTTACGGCCTGCACGGCCGTAAAATCGGCGGCATCTAAACCTTCGATCACGCTTTGCATTTTCGCAAGCGTTTCCGGCGGCTGGTGAATATATTGAATGCCCTGAATGGTTTTTAAAATAACGCCGTATTCATCTTGCACCCATGCGACCAACGGGTTCCAGACGGCCTCTTGCCGCCCGACCAGATCTTGCGGATGTGTTGCGAAATAACAGATCAGATCAGACCCCGCAAAACGCAAAACCTCGGCATTCATAGCGGCGCGGTCAGCACTTTTGGACGCGCATTTGTCGATCATCATATTCACAAGCTGATTGAGCGGCATGGAAGACAGCACGACATCATCGCCCTGCGCCTCCCATTCCGCCGCCAAGGCCGCCGCCAACGGCATTGTGGGCACCAGCAAGCTATGTTGCAGGGGGGTTTTTACATTACGGCCATCCAGCCGCAGCGTATAACCGCCCGGCGCTGTGCCCGCTTCTGCTTGACTATAAAAACGCTTCATATCACGTGTCGCTTAATCCAGATCCTCGAACGGGTCGCTTTTATCTTCGGCAGAAAAGCCGAAGAACTTGAACGTCTTGCGCATCTCTGGCCCCAGTGGTGCTGTGATATCCAGCGTTTTACCTGTGGTCGGGTGCGGCAAAATCAAGCGGCGCGCGTGCAGGTGTACGGTATGCGGCAGCTCGGGGTTATCCTGCAACAACTGCTGAACGGGATCATATTTAAAATCGCCCAGCAACGGGCAGCCCATTTCTGCAGCATGCACACGAATTTGATGCTGGCGACCGGTATGCGGCCAGAAAGCAACCCACGCCAGATTTTTACCCACAGCCTCGATCACGTTGTAATAGGTCAGCGCCATGCGGCCTTCGTCTTCGCTGACGGACATCATGCGTTCCCCACTGCCGGTAGATACTTTGGCAAGTGTGTTTTTAATTTTACCCTGATGCAATTCAGGTGCCGGCGTTGTGACCGCCCAGTAATATTTACGCACATTACGGCTTTTAAAAATATCGCCGAGCGCGCGTGCAATCTTGGGGTTCTTGGCCAGCAGCATAATACCCGTTGTGTCTTTATCCAGACGGTGCACCAGATGCGGCTTCACGCCATCGTTCGAGAGACCTTCGATCAGATGGTCAATATTGCGACCGACCTTTGTGCCGCCTTGCGATGCAATGCCGGCTGGCTTGTTCAAAGCAATCACGTCTTTATCTTCGTAAATCACCAAAGACCGGATGAAATCAATATCCTTGTCAGACAGCCAACGGTCGCGCTTGGGCGCAGGTGTCAGCAATTGCGGCGGCAAGCGCAGAATTTGGCCTTCGACCAAGCGCGTCTCGCCCTTTACCCGTTTGCCATCCACACGTACCTGCCCCGTGCGCAAAATCTTCTGGATTTCGCCAAAGGTTGCTGTGGGATAGTTCTTTTTAATCCAGCGGTCCAGCCGCTGTCCGTCATCTACTTCGTTGATGATGATCTGGTTGGTGTTTGTATCCGTCGTCATATTACCCCATTATTCCGCGCATGATGTACGCGCCTGCAAAAACTGCCAGCAACGAAAAAAAGACCGATGCCGCAACATAGGCCGCCGCCAGCACCGCGCCGGATGTGTGCCAGAGTTTGAAAAAATCCAGCGAAAACGCTGAAAACGTCGTAAAGCCACCCAAAAAGCCGGTGACCAGTAAAGCCTTTGTCTCCAACGGCAAATTCCACCGCAGGGCAGAACCTTCCATGATGATACCAATCAGCAAAGCGCCCAGCACATTCACGAACAACGTGCCAAAGGGAAAGCCATCGCCCAGCAGGCGCGTACCCAGAATTGTCGAGTAGTGTCGCGCTACCGCGCCACTGCCGCCGCCCACAAATACAGCCAGTACAACATGCATCATGACTTGCCTTCTTTCTCGGCGCGCAGCTTATCCCAGTAATCGATGCGCTTTTTCACTTCACGTTCAAAGCCACGCTCGACCGGCGCATAAAACCTTTGCCGCGCCATATCATCGGGGAAATAGTTCTGGCCCGAAAAGCCTTCCGCCGTATCATGATCGTAATTGTAATCACGGCCATAGCCAATGTTTTTCATCAACGTCGTCGGCGCATTCAAAATATGCTTGGGCGGCATCAACGACCCTGTTTCGGACGCCGCGGCCCGTGCCGCCTTATACGCCGCATAGGCTGCGTTTGATTTTGGCGCGGTTGCCAGATAAATCAGCGCCTGCCCCAGCGCCAATTCACCTTCCGGGCTGCCCAGACGCTCGTATGTTTCCCATGCCGCCAGTGTCATTTGTATGGCCTGCGGGTCGGCAAGGCCGATATCTTCCACTGCCATACGCACCATACGCCGTGCGATATAGCGCGGGTCTTCCCCGCCATCCAGCATACGGGAGAACCAGTAAAGCGCGGCATCTGCGTCCGATCCGCGCACGGATTTATGCAGTGCGCTGATGAGGTTATAATGGCTGTCATCCGCTTTATCGTAGAGCGGGGCGCGTT
>JBGTNC010000277.1:0-5879 GCA_041743265.1 Alphaproteobacteria bacterium
TCCTGCAACTTTAGCCCCCATGCTGTCGGCTTGTGCTTTGGCTTCATCACGGCCCAAGCGTACCAGCTTACCTGTGAAGACCACAGTCTTGCCATGCACGGGTGATCCTTCCGTTTGCACAATTTCCGCATCGCGCACGCGCAGCTCGTTTTGTAAATCGTCCAGCACGGTGCGGTTATGTTCTTCTGCAAAAAATGCGGTCAGGTCTTGTGCGGCGATGGGGCCAATATCATCAATGGCGGTCAGGGTTTGATAGGCTGTGCTTTCGACATCCTGCGCTGCTGACATTTCTGTTGTGAGACTTGTGAGGCTTTCGTAATGCCGTGCTAGTTTCTTGGCCGTCGCCTGACCAATCTGGCGTATGCCAAGGGCATAAATAAACCGCTCCAGCGATATATCACGGCGGGCTTCAATCGCAGCCAGCAGGTTTTGCACCGATAGCTCTCCCCAGCCTTCGCGGGTTTTCAAGGCATCTGCGTGTTTATCCAGTCTGAAAATATCGGCAGGGGTTGTGATGATTTTTTCTTCGAAAAATTCGCGGATAATTTTGTCGCCAAGGCCTTCAATATCAAAGCCGTACTTGCTGACAAAATGTTTTAACCGCTCCACCGCTTGGGCAGGGCAGATCAAGCCACCCGTGCAGCGCGTGGCGGCTTCGCCGTCTTCTTGAATGGCGAGGCTTTTACATTCGGGGCAGCGGGTGGGAAAATCAAAGGGTGCGCTGTCCTTGGGCCTGCGCTCTGGCAGGCTGCGCACCACTTGCGGGATTACATCGCCCGCGCGCTGGATAATGACATGATCGCCTGCGCGAATGTCCTTTCGGGCCAGTTCATCTTTATTGTGCAGCGTGGCGCGCGAGACAATCACACCGCCCACGTTTACAGGCTCCAGCTCCGCCACGGGCGTGAGCGTCCCTGTGCGGCCTACTTGAATGGTGATGCTGTTAATAACAGTCTCTGCTTGTTCCGCTGGGAATTTATGCGCGGTTGCCCAACGTGGTGCGCGAGACACAAAGCCCAAGCGTTTTTGAAAGCCCAGATCATTCACCTTGTAGACAATGCCATCAAGGTCATAAGGGATATCCGGTCTTTCGGCATAAACGCGGGCATGAAAATCAATCAACTCTTGCGCGGTTTTTGTCATCGTCACAGGGCTTGGTACGTCAAAGCCGAAGCTGGCCAGTTTGTCGCGGATATCGCCTTGTGTGGCGGCAAAGCCTTCCTCATGCTCACCCAGTGCATAGCCAAAGAAACGCAAGGGTCGCTTTTTAGTGATTTGCGGGTCTAGTTGGCGCAGGCTACCGGCGGCGGCATTGCGCGGGTTGGCAAATATTTTATCGCCGGCTTCTTCTTGCTGTTTGTTGAGCGCCATAAAATCATCGCGCGTCATATAAACTTCGCCGCGCACTTCCAGCACATCGGGCGCGGTTACCGGCAAGGTTTTCGGGATGCTGGCAATGGTGAGGATATTGGCGGTCACATCTTCGCCTTCTTCGCCATCGCCACGGGTGGCAGCTTGTATCAGTTTTTTATTTTCGTAGCGCAGGCTGCACGACAGCCCGTCAATTTTGGGTTCTGCCAGAATATCCAGTGTTGCATCGGCGGGCAGGTTCAGAAACTTCCGCATCCGGTCGACAAAATCGGTGACATCCTCATCGCTAAAAGCATTGGAGAGCGAGAGCATCGGCACAGCATGGCGTATTTTTGAAAACCCTGCCAGCGGCTTGGCACCCACGGTTTGCGTGGGGCTGAAAATATCGGGAGGTAAAATTTCTTCAATTTCTTCCAGTCGTTTTTTGAGCGCATCAAAAGCGGCATCGGAAATTTCCGGCGCATCGTGGCTGTGATACAAGTCATTGTGCCGCGCCAGTTGTTCACGCAGCAAGGCAGCTTCCATGGCCAACGACTGTTTATTCTTTTTAGGCGGCGGGGACATTTTTATCCGGTATCTGTGTGGCATTTTCCAGCAGGCGGCCTGCTTGTGCGCGAGCTTCGCTGGTGATGTTCGCACCCGATAGCATACGGGCGATTTCTTCTTGTCTGGCGGTGGTTTCTACAAGTGGCGTGATGCGCGTGACCACGGTGCCTTTTTGTTCGGTCTTGGCCACATGCCAGTGTTGCGCTGCGCGGGCGGCCACTTGCGGGCTGTGCGTGACGACGAGAACTTGGCAGTTCTGGGCCAGTTTTTGCAAACGTTCCCCCACGGCATCAGCAACGGCGCCGCCGATGCCGCTGTCTACTTCATCGAAAATCAAAGTGGGCACGGTGCCGCTGCCGGATAAAATCAGTTTCAGCGACAGCATAAAGCGGCTGAGCTCCCCGCCGGATGCAATTTTGTTCAGCGCGCCCGGTGCCGCACCCGGGTTTGTGGCGACCAGAAAACGCACGCGGTCAAAACCATGCGGGCCCCAGTCTTTGTCACTGGTGGATGTCTGGCAATCCACATCAAATTTTGCTTTTTCCAGCTTCAGCGCAGGCAATTCTGTATTGACCGCTTTGGCTAGCTTGCCCGCAGCTTTTTGGCGCTTGGTGCTGAGCTTCTCGGCAAGGTCGATAAAATTCTGGCGTGCGGCGGCAACAGCTGCTTGCAATTCTGCCAGCGCGTCATCTTCATGCGTGATCAGGCGCAGTCTTTGGGATAGGTCTTCGAATACAGCAGGCAAATCATCGGGCGCACATCGGTGTTTTTTTGCGCAGTCTTTAAGGGCAAAATAACGCTCTTCAATATCAGCAAGTTTATCGCCTGCACTATCCGCACCAGAGAGGATACGGTCCATCTGCCAAGACAGGTCATCAATCTCGCCCTTGGCGCGGGAGAGGCTTTCTTGCAAAGGCGTGATCTGGCTGCCCGCTTTCAGGCTCAGTTTTTCCAGCGTGGCTTCCAGTCTGCCGATCAGGGTTTGCAGCCCGTCATCATGGGTTAAAATCTCTTGTGCCTGTTCAAACCCTTCCGCCAGTTTCTCGCGGTTGAGCAGACGTTGGCGTTTCTCGGCCAAAATAGCTTCTTCGCCTTTTTGCGGGGCGAGTTTATCCAGCTCTGCCACGGTATAGCGCAGGTATTCTTCTTGCAGGCGGGTGGCTTCGATATTGGCGCGGGCATCATCCAGTTTATCGGTGGCATCGCGCCATGCTTGCCAGCTGCGGGCAACGGCTTGGGCATCGGCGGTGGTGCCTGCAAAAACATCCAGCACATCGCCGTGGCTCGCGGGGTCCAAAAGGCCTTGCGTATCAAACTGGCCATGAATTTCAATCAGGTTTGCGCCTGTTTCTTTTAACAATTGCACACTGACGGGTGCATCGTTGATAAAGGCTTTGCTGCGCCCGTCTTTGGTCACCACACGGCGTAAAATGAGGCTGCCATCGGTATCAATGCCGCGTTCTTGTATCAAGCGCAGGGCAGGGTGTGTGGCGGGGAGATCAAACGAAGCGGTCACGGTTGCTTGCGGTGTGCCGTGGCGGACAAGCCCTGCATCAGCGCGCGCGCCCAGTGCCAAGCCCAGCGCATCCAGCAAAATAGATTTACCGGCGCCTGTTTCACCCGTCAACGCGACCAGACCCAAATCACCTTCCAGTGACAAGCGGTCGATCAGGACGACGTTTTGAATATCAAGACTGCTCAACATGGTGGCGGTCCTCGGGGACGGCGGTTGTTTAAAAAATACGGCCTACGGTTTTATCGTAGAGCGAATTATGCGGCTGTGTTTCCAGCTTGCCGCCCATCAGTTTAAAGGTGTCTTTGTACCAGCGGCTTTCGGGGTGGTTATAACCCAAAATGGCGGCGGTTTTCTGGGCTTCGGGTAAAACACCCAGCGCCAGATAAGCCTCTGTCAGACGGTGCAGGGCTTCAGGCGCATGTGTTGTTGTTTGATAGTTGTCTGCTACTTTTTGGAAGCGGTTGATGGCGGCCTGATATTGTTTGCGTACCAGATAATAACGCCCAATTTCCATTTCTTTGCCAGCCAAGTGATCTTGCGTCAGGTCAATTTTTAACAGCGCATCACGCGCATACTTGCTCTCGGGAAAACGATCGGCAACACGTCGCAGGTTTTCAAGAGCCAGTGCCGTCATGCGCTGGTCGCGGCGCACATCGGTGATTTGTTCGTAATAGCACAGTGCGCGGAGGTAATGCGCATAGGCGATGCTGCTGTCACCCGGGTGCAGTTCAATAAAGCGATCCAGCGACAGCACGGCTTCGTCATAGCGCAAACCACGGTAATGCGCATAGCCCGACATCAGCTGTGCGCGTGTGGCCCATTGCGAATAAGGGTATTGCGTATCGACTTCGTCAAAAAGTTTTGCCGCTTCATAAAAACTGGAGCTGTCGAGTGCAGCAGCGGCTTTGTTATAAAGCTCTTCGACGGGCACCTGATCTGCTGCGTCTTTCGCGGCCTTGGCGGCGGCTTTTTCTTCGGAAGTTGCACAAGCACCCAGCGGCAGGGCCAGCAAGGCAAGCAGGGCGAAAGTGATCAGGCGGCGATGCGGCATTGTATTGTGTCCGGTATGCAAAAACAGGGGAAAACCATGCTTTTTATAGCATGTTTTGGGCAAGGCCAAAATCAATTATATTTTTTATGAAAACTTTATGCGCAGATAAGGCGTTAGGCTGTCACAGGCATAGGGCCATCAACAAAAGCAGGCATACTGGCGCGGGCCGGCGTTTGGGCTTCTTGCTGGTTCAGGCTGACAAGCGCATAGGCCGTCGGGTCTGCAAACAGGGCATGCAGGATTTTGTTGTTCATGGCATGGCCGGCTTTCACGCCGTGGTAGTGGCCGATGATTTGAAAACCCGCCAGATAAATATCTCCAATCGCATCCAGCACTTTGTGGCGCACGAATTCGTTTTTAAAACGCAGGCCATCGGGGTTCAAAACTTTGTCACCATCCACAACGATCGCGTTGTCGAGCGAACCACCACGGGCCAACCCCATTTTACGCAGTGCTTCGACTTCATGCAAAAAGCCGAAGGTGCGGGCAGCGGAAATTTCTGCGCGGTAAGAGGATTCTTTCATTTTGTGCAAATACTTCTGGCGGCCGATCAATGCGTTATCAAACGCAATCTCAAAACCGAAGTATTGCCCGTCAGCAGGGCTTAAAATGACTTCTTTGTCACCGTCTTGCACGCTGATTGTTTTTTTAATGACAATCACTTTGCGCGGTGTTTTTTGGCGGGCAAGGCCTGCACGGTCCAATGCTTTCACAAAGGGGGCGGCGCTGCCGTCCATGATCGGAATTTCGGGGCCGTCAATTTCAACAACCGCGTTATCCACGCCAAGCGCTGCAAAAGCAGACAGCACATGTTCAACGGTGGAAACAGTAGCGCCGGCTTTATTGGCCAGCACGGTGCAAAGACGTGTGTCGGTCACGCTGTCAAAGCGGGCGGCAATCACGTTGTCGCGGCCGGTAATGTCAGTGCGGATAAAGGTAATGCCGTTGTTCACAGGGGCTGCATGCACGGTCAGGGTCGCAGCGGCGCCAGAGTGTACGCCCACGCCCGTGACGGAGAATGTTTCGCTCAGAGTGTGCTGGTAAACAGACGTCAGCATGACAGATAAATCCTGTGAGGTTGTTGCAAGACAGCATAAGTCCTGTCCTTATTAAGTAACAAAGTTTCTTGAACACTTGAAGTAACGCTTTATGTCAGAGTGTTACAAAGCCAAGCATTTGATATTAATGGCTAATTTAGGCTGCGTTTTTGGAACAAAGCATTTGACAGAATACCAAGAAAGGCGTAAAACAAGCCCATTCCACAATCCGGTATCGGGTTTTTTTGTGTCTTAAATCAGGATAAATATTATGAAACATCCCCGTCTTAGAGATTCATTCGGTAGTCGCGGTATGCGCACACCACCGCTTTTCAAGGTGGCCTTCACGGCGATTGCC
>JBGTNC010000278.1:0-18332 GCA_041743265.1 Alphaproteobacteria bacterium
GAAGTCACGCAAGAACCTTTCCGGTTTGAAAGAAGGAAAGTGGAAGGAAGCCACCTGCGCCGTGGACATGGATATCCGCTAAGGGCCCTTGTCTAACAAGGTGGGAGTCATATAACCGAACCACGGTCCGGACAGGGACAACCCCCTGGCGAATAATCATCGGCCTCCGGGATAATGCAGTCTCACGCGACCGCTGCAGCGACCTTCCGTCAGTAATCTAGGCCGCTTGTACCCGCGCTGCAATACCATCTATGCGTTTTGTCAGTTTATCGAGCATATTTAACAGCATTTTCTCGTCTTCTGCGTTTGCAGGGGCGATTTCGGCTGTTTTGGCGGCTTCAACCGCTTTGCCTTGTTTGGCCACAGGCTTGTCTGTTGTGTCTTCGCGCATATCAAACAGCTCGTCTGCCAGCACCAGCGTGGTCAGCACCATCAGATGCGCATCGTTATAGGCAGCACCGGAGCGGGCAATTTTTTGCAAACGTTGGTCGATATACGCGGCCAGTTCCAACACACGGCCTTCTTGACCATCGTCGCAGCTGATTTCGTAGACGCGGCCATTCATAGAAATATTGACTTCAGCCATGGTTATTCCTCTGTCAGGATAGATTCAAGGCGGTTAATGGTCTGGTCGAGGCGGCTCGCAATTTTACGATTCACTTCACGTTCATTACGTGCGCTCAGATCGAGCTGTGGCTCTACCTTTGCACGACCGTTTGATTTCAGGCGTTTGTCGAGTGCTGTCTCAAGGCGGCCAAGCGCCTTGTCCAGATCTTCCAATGCCGGTTTCAGAGCAGATTTCATGAGGATAGCCCTCTTTGCTTCGATAATGATTTAGACGAATAGGTGTAGCATAAGTTTCCTGAACCGCCGCGTCAATATTGCCGCGTGATTTGGTGATTTTTTTTAATTTTCAGGGTTTTAAAGCCCTTGACGAAATATTAACGTTATGCAAATATAATGTCAGCATGAGCACTCCAGACGTACAAAAATTACGCCCCGCCATTGAAGCCATCACCCGCGATGCAGGTGCTGTGATCATGCAGCATTACAAAAACGGCACCAAACAATACACAAAAACAGATGGCAGCATTGTGACAGATGCCGATCATGCGGCAGAAAAGCTGATTTTAGAGCGTCTGCGCCAACTGACCCCCAACATTCCCATCGTGTCCGAAGAAGCCGCCGAAGCGGGAGATATCCCCGATACATCAGGCGGCACGTTCTGGACTGTGGACCCGCTGGACGGGACCAAAGAATTCACCAACCGCACAGGCGCCTTTGTGGTCGCCATTGCGCTTGTGGTCGATCACAAGCCTGTGATGGGCGTTATTTACCATCCGGCCTTTGACCTGATGTATGTGGGCACCCTGCCCGGCATTTCCGAGAAAATAGACGCAAGCGGCACCCGCACACAATTGCCCGCCGGCACACCGCCTGCAAAAGGCGTGCGTGTTGTGCTGAACGAAACCAGCGTTGAAATTGACAAAGCCAAAGGCTATCTGAGCCAGCAATTCGGCAAAGCCGCCAAGGTGGACCCGAAAAGCGGTATTCTGCGCGCCTGCCAAGTGGCAGACAATATCGCAGACGTATCACTGGTACACCCCAAGCGCCGCGAAGGCCGCACCAAATGGTGGGATATTGCGCCGGGCCACGCGATTGTAGAAGCCGCTGGCGGCAAGGTCATGGGCATTGATGGCAAACCACTCACCTATGACGCGCCAGACCTGATGGTACCGCCGCACGTCTGCCTGAGCGCACGCCACGTACAAAAGCACGGCCCCGTGAAAACACCTGCACAAGGTGAACAGGCTCCGCCGAAAAAGAAAAACGCGCTTTAAGCCACAGCACGCATAAACCGCACATGAAAAAACCGGCCTGATAACAGGCCGGTTTTTCATCAAGAGGCAGTATCCCCTACGTCATCTTATCTTGTTATCAGCCGCCCGGTTTGCGCGGTTTCAGCTTGAATTTGTCTTTGACTTGCAGCTTCAGTGTCGCTTGTTTCGCGGCAACTTCTGCTTGCTGGATGTCTACTTGGCTGCGGTCGTTGATCCGCACATGCGTCCAGAGCTGTTTCATATCAGCAACGCGACCCGCCCAAAGTTCAGGGGCGAATACCGTATCCAGCTCGTTACGTTCAGCCAGAATGTTCAGCATGGTATTGCCGTGACGATCCTTGGTCAGGAAATCATCCAGCGCGACGGCTTCGCCGTTTTTGCTGGCCATCTCGACAACATCGGCAAAGCGGCCGAATTTAACAGCGCCCATCAGGCAGCTGTCTTCCAACTGTCCGCTTTTCTGACGCAGATCGGCAATGCTGAGTTTTTCACCCATATTGGCCAGTTTCTGACGCACGGTGTCGATTTCATCCCAGAAGGATTTTAAACCCAGCGGCAGCACTTGTTTCTCGGCACCGGAATCCACAGCATCCACATTCAACGGACGCAGCAATTCGGTTTTAGCTTCAAAGCGACCAAAGTCGATCAGCTTGCCATAGGTTTTGCTTTCAGCTTCGGCATAAGCGCTGTCGAAATCTTTTGGCGGCAGTGATGCCGCTTTCCAGCCTTCGCGCACATAGGACCAAACTTCCATCATATCCGGCAGGCGATCTACCCAATGATCCGGATTGAAAACATGGTTCAACGCTTTGCGTTCAGATGCACGGGCCAATACGTTTGGCACATAACCCACCTGACGGATAAAATCCGCCGGTTCCATCTGTTCGCCATGCTTTTGCATGTTTTTAACAACATCGTTGTAACGATCCCACGCACCTTGATGATAAAACACGGTATCGCCCGTGTTATCAGGCATCAGTAGATATTCTTTACGCATCCAGTCGCCCGCTTGTGTCAGGCGGCGGTTGATGTCTTCGAAATTGCCACGCGCTTCAAACGCCTGGCGGATGTCATGCGGTGTTAGACCCGCTTTAGACAAACGGTCTTCCGGCATGTCGCGCCCTTCGGCGGACAGCAGTTTGCGCTTGAGGTGCTGGTCAATCTGGCCATCGTTGCGGAACAGATCGCGACGGGACGGCATGGGTACGCGGTACCACAGACGTTCCATTTCATCATAACGGCCTGTCCATGTGGCGGCAGAAAAGACTTTCTCGAACCCGCCGTGCTTGCGTGCACTGTCGATCAGGTTCGGGGAATCTTCATGCGGGCCCAAAGGCTTCAGGAAATCATCCATAGTGAATTTGTCGCCGGATTTTTCCACCAGCGCCAAAATCTTGTCGTAATTGCGCCAGAAGCCAGGCGTATCGATGATGAATTTACCTTCATCGTCCGGTGTAAAGAAATCAGCTTTGGTCAGCGAATTGCGCTGCTCGGCCAGGGCTTCCATGACTTTGTCCAGATTTTCATTGGAAAAAGCACGTGTTTTGTACTTTTCCTGATCCGGATGTTCGCACAATGAGGCGATCAGCGCCTGCTTGATATAACGTCCCCCGTTCATTCAGTCACCTCTTTAAAAAGTGTTTTTACAATCCCGTTACGCTGGCAGACTTTTTCAATATCATCATCTGTCATCAATGCATCCATTGGAATAAAGATCACACGCGCGTCTTCGTCTTGCATGGCTTCTTCCAGTGTCAGTAGCGTATCGCAGGACACAACCCCTTTGTCCTGCCGTATCATGGTGCTTTCCCAACCGGTCGCCACGGAAAAGAGGCGGGAGCCGTGCGGCAAGAAACGCACGCCGCGTTCCATTGCTTTTTGCTGTGCCACAGCGGCACCCACTTCTTTTAATGTTTCCGTCGGCATATCATTCTCCTGCCGGTTAATCTGCATCATAAACAGGTATCCTTACTTAGGACCGTTTGCGCGTTTGTCGTTTTTGACAACAAACTTGGCATAGAGCATGTCCACATCCGGATCGACCATCAGATCGGCCAGCTGCGGGTTTTTGCCACGCAGATGTTCAGCGTCTTCATCATTACGATATTTGAACGCATCTGTCAGACGGTCTTTGATCGTGGCAGGCATGCCGCGTGTCAGATCCGTCAGTGCCGTTTCGATTTTGGTCTTCGCCATCGGGTCTTTGCGATCCACATGGATAACACCGGCTTCGCGGAAGGCTGCCAAAAGTTTGGACGGTGCCTTTTCGCTCACAACCAGTGTTTTGCCACGCTGTTCGTTGCGCACGATATGCACAGAAACAGGACGCTCGCCATCTTCATCCGTGTACAGAACCTGTACACTTGTTGTGGCAATACCATGGCTGGAACGGTTCTCGGAGATATACATCGCCTCGTCATGATCCATCGGGTTTTTAGCGGTATTCTGGTTGGCCGGTGCTGCTGCATTGCCATCATCATTGGCCACCGGTTTGGCATCGCCGCGTGTCATCGGACGGATGTTCTGATCCCAGACAGAGCTGAGGTTTTTTGCACCCACTGTCGGCAGAGCAAAAGATGCAATCAGGTCATCGTGATGCACAAGGTCAGCCAAGGAGAAATCAAGTTCCTTGTCAGCCGCTGCGTAAACAGCCGCATCTTTGATGATCGCTGCAACCAGCGGATTGCCCGCATACAGCGATTCAGGATCACGGTTGGCCACAAACAATTCGTTGGTCGCTGCTGTTTCTTTTGTCGAAACATACTGCAACGCATCCAGGAATTTTTTGGAAGTGACGATTTGATCATCTTCCGCTTTGATTTCCGGATCCATCTGACGCACGAAATCACAGAAGATTTTGCGGGCCAGAATGGCTTGCTTGCCCAGATCACGATCGGAGAACGCGCTGATGTTCAGGCTTTCTTCAACAGATTTCTGGCGGCTACGCGCACCCTCTTGCAAGGAAATGTCACGCAGGCCGTATTCTTCCATGGCTTTTTGCAGCTTGTTGTACAGCTTGTTTTTGCCAACGGAGCCGGATTTCTCGTAGGTCATACGCTCGATGTACTCGACCAGACGGGAACCGAAATGCAGGGACGGGTTTTCTTCAACCTTTTCTGCCAGTTTCGGGGATTTGCTCCACGACTTCATATCCAGCTTAACGGGGCTATCCACGGGCTCCATACGGGAGCGGATTGGAATCGCCTCTTCAAGGTGTTGTTTGATACGACGGAAGCTCATGCCTTCTTTCTTGGCATATTCTTCGTCAACTTCTTCGATCAACTCGGCGTTACCGTTGTAGGTAATTTTCTCGGCATCTGTCATGCCCGCCCAGCGGTCATAGAACAGCGCCAGTTTCTCGGATGCCTGAACCACGTTCTGCCAGTTGGTCAGAAGTGTTTCTTGCAGTTCCGGTACAGGCGAACCTTCTACTTCAGCTTTGGTTTTGCGCAGCCACATCAACCATTCACCAAAGGCTTCCGGATCTTTATCCGCTTCGTCTTTGAAAGTTGTGTAGAGCGTGGACACCGGCAGCCCCACCATCATCTGGCAGATACGGTGCTGCCAATCGATCACATCGGGATCGGGCAGTGTATCGGGCTTCAGACGGTCATAAACCGATTTGTTCAGCGAACGTGTGGTCAGACCATCTTCTGTTTTGTTACCCGTGAAGGTCACAAAGAAGCCTGCGCCCATATCTTCGCGTTTGAAGGTAAAGGAGCTGGGGCCGGACGTGTTGTCTTTATTCTTGAGCGGGTTGTCCACGGTTGTTTCGCGGATCTCGCCGATCATGAACTGGATCACTGTTTGCAGGGCGTTATCGGAACCTTCGCGGGATTTGTTGTACTCGTCGAGTACAATCTCGCGATTTTCCTGATAGGCGCGGATCAGCGGGCCGAACTGGGAGTTCATACCCAATGCGTTACCACCAGCGTTATCCAGACCTTCGACCGTGCTGACTTTTTTCAGCGTTTCGAAAGCGGCCTGCACTTCTTCAGCGCCTGCGTTTTTCAGGTAGGTCCAGTCAATGCTTTTGACATCGCCATCAGCATCTACGGTCACCGCTTTGCTTGGCAGTGCTTTCAAAAGGCCTACGGAAATTTCTTCCAGCGCGCCTGCTTTCAAGCGTTTGTCGATCGCTTTTGGCAAGGCATCACCGGCACCGAAATCCAGTACCATTTCGAACAGCAAATCGTTCATGTTTTTGCCGCCGCAATCGAAAATCTCGACGGAACCTTTGGCACGCAAACGACCATGCAACGCACCCAAGAACGATTTACCGTGACCTGGGTCACCGATCATCATCTGTGTACGGTTGAAGTTTTCATTCTGCGGCTGACGGCCTTCGATGATGTCTTTCTGGCGCACAAGCGGATCCGCACGGCGTTCCAGACCATCTTTGAAGATCGGCAACATGCTGGGAACCGGCATATCGCAATAGGCCAAAGCCACGACTTCTTCGTAAGCACGTTCCGAGAAAATCATCAGCGGGTTAGAGTCGCTGGCAATAAAGGACAAAACCGTTTCAATGTCAGAACGACCACCATGCTCGATCCGTTGCGGGCCCCACATAGGGAACGGACGGGAGGACGTGCCAAGCGGCTTTTCCAGCTGAGCAAAATCATCGGCTGTCAGCTCGGTGATTTTTTTCTTCAGCAGTGCTGCTGTATCTTTTGTCTTTTTCTTTGTCATGGCTTTCGATCCATCTTGTTATGAGCTTTTTTCATGGCTCTGCGTTTCTGACTGTTAGGAACGGCGGTAAAGCTCCCCGTTTTCCTCACCTTATCGAGCAAGAGCCCGACAATGGCCATGGGCACCTCTTCCGGATTGTCTCCCAGAACAATACCCATGTCCTGATAGTTTTTCCGGCCTTTGATGCTTTCGGCCATTTTCTGCATTCTTGAACCTTTGGTGTTCGTAATAATCGCGGCATCAAAGGTAATTCTATCGGAATGCTCGAACATAGTCGCAATCTTTTCCTTGGACGGTGCTTCATCAAACATGTCGCCATCGGAAATGACCAGTACGTGTGTGAAACCACTTAACGTTCCACTCTTGCCGCGCTGTTCGCCAATCGTTTGTGCGATTTTCTTCACAGCGGGGGCAAAACTTGTACCCGAGTTGAGGCCCTTGCGGGCGGCCTGCATGGCCTGACCGATTTTAATGCGGTCATCACCGGGTTTGATCATGACGGGCGGGTCTTCGCTACCCCACATCGTCACGTAAACATTCATATTCATGTCTTTGCCGGCAGCGGCTTCGAACATGATGGCAGCAGCCTGCAACGCGGAGTTGATCGGCGTACCGTTCATGGAGCCCGAACCATCGATCGCAATCACGATATCGATTTCGGCAGGCACCATATTTACTTCGTCCTTGTGGAAGCGCTTCAAATCGTCTTCTTCCAGCTGGCCTGTCAATTTTTTTAGCGTCATGTTGCGATGCGCTTCAACGTTGAAGCGGTCTTTCACTTCGCCATTTTCGGGCAAGATATCCAGCGTGCGCGACATTTTGCTTTTGCGCTGGCGCTGACGGTCTTGCACGTCTTTAAACAGTTTGCGCACCCGTGTGATCGGGCCTGCCAATTCGGCAACGCGCGTATTGTAATCTGTCCAGTCTTGCTTGGAGAGTTCTTCCAGCGACTTTTTCTCTTTACCATCACCGCCCTGGCGGCTTGGTTTTTTGGATTTGCTGGATTTGCCTTGCTTCTGGCCTTTGCCTTCTCCGTCCGCATCCGCATCGGCGTCAGCATCAGCATCAGCGTCTGCATCTGCCTCGGCTTCTTCCTTCTCCATTTTTTCGAGCTCTTTTTCCAGCTCGTCTACGGTCTGGCCATCACCGTCAGCGTCTTCGCCATCGGCATCTTCACCATCCGCGTCTTGGCCTTCGCCATCCGCATCTTTGCCTTCACCGTCGGCGTCTTGGCCTTCGCCATCTTGGCCGTTGGGTTCTTGCTCGTCAGATGGCATCTCGGTCGGCGTATCGGGGGCCGGCATATCGCCTGCACCTTCAACGGGCACGGTGTCTTCATCGTCAGCGCCCAGCTTGCCTTCGGCATCCTGTCCTTCGCCTTCGGCTTTTTCACCGTCTTGTTCTTCGCCTTCAGCACCTTCGGCGCCTTCACCGTCTTCGGGATCGCCTTCTTGCTTCTCGCCTTTTTCGCCCTTTTCGCCTTTTTTCGGCTTTTGCTTCTCGCCTTTTTGACCATCTTGACCGTCGGACTCTTCGCCGTCTTGATCATCAGCGTCTTGCTCTTCGCCTTCAGGCTTGCCGCGCTCTTTTTTCTTCTTGTCTTGTTTTTTGTCCTGTTTTTTCTCTGGCTTCTGGCCTTTTTGCGGCTTGCCTTTGCCTTGACCCTGCCCTTGACCTTGGCCCTGACCGTCCTGCTCCTGACCATCTTGGTCATCGCCGTCCTGATCGTCACCGTCTTGGTCATCGCCATCTTGATCCTGACCGTCCTGGTCTTGATCTTTTTGCTTTTCTTTTTCTTTCTCTTTGGCTTCTTTCAGCTGCTCATCGATCTGATCGTTGGCTTGCTTCAAGATGCGCTGCAGAATATCTTCCGCATAGAGCTTCCAGATTTCTTCGATGATGTCCTTGCGATCCGCATCAGCGCGGGCCACGCGGTTCGTCAGGTTTTCCCAGCCATACAGACGCTCGTGCTGTTTGGGCTGCAGGTTTTCAAGACCTTTGGGGCCGCTGCACAATTCGCGCAGCGCTTTGAAATCTTCGTGGTTGATACCGTCGTTATCGTCTTGCTTATCTTTCGGGCGACGCTTCAGCGTGGCGGTCTTGCGCACCAAGCCTGGCTCTACGCCGACTTTTGCCCAGCCGCTGTCTGTATTTTCAAACAGGCCGTTGTTTTGATAAAAACCAAGACGCACGGTATTGCACAAGTTCATGTACCGGCGCAGATCATCCGAGATGCCGTCTTTGGGCAAACGCGTTAAACCCACGGCACGGTTTGTGACCGCCGTATTGTTGACGGAAACGCCGTAATCTTGCAGCAACTGCTGGCCCATGTTGGACACAAAGCGGTTCGCCACATTGTCTTCCGCAGCGGAGAACATCATGTGACGCAGTTCCCACTCGGCCGACAGCATACGCAATTGTTTGTATTCTTCAGGCTTCAGCTGCGGGCCTTTTTTCATTTGTGCCATGCGCGACTTGCGCAGCAATGGCTGCATTTCTTTGAAAATTTCCTGCATGCGCTTCGGATAGGTGATCGACAACAGCGCAGAACCGATTTCGCGGTACACATCAGCACGCGCGTGTTCAAAACCAATGACCATACTTTGTACAAAGTCTACGGCGATGTGGTTTTTCTGACGGTCATAGCTAAAGCCGGAACCCGGATGGCCCCAACTGTATTTTGTATTTTTGTCGCGCAGGGCTTCGCGCACATGGTGTGCATGCGACAGCAGTTCCTGATGCGCATGACGCGTGCTGGTAACCTGTTTCCACAGGTCCGTGCCTGTCAAATTCGCCCCTTCAGCAGGCGGCTTTGTCCATGTTTTCATTTGATCGGGATTCAGCGACACATAAGAAAGGGCCGCACCCCAGATCAATTGTTTTTCAGGTGTATCGAATTTTGGCGGCTGTGGTGCCTGCCCTGTTGTCACAGCCTCGATCACGTTCAGTGTTTCCTTGCGGAAATCTTCCGTGCCGATTTTCAGGCTGGTCATGAAACTTTTGAGGTCTTCAAGCGTAAAAGGCGTGGGATTCTCAGAATTTTGGGCCGCACGAACTTTGTTGTTGAGCGACAAGCGATGCCGCGTCAGCGGTTCGCGTAGAATGCTCTCAATTTTTTTCCGGTCCCGATTATCCATTCTAACAATTTACCTGCTAACGATTTACTTAACCTTCTAACGATTTACATCGCTCTTGTCGTCTTGGCGCGTGGCCATGCGTATCGATCAATAAGTCTTTGTATTCAAATCCGCGCCCGCCTTTATAAAGAAAAAGACTCGAAACCAACGTTTTGGCACGGTTTTAACCAAGATTTTTGATCGGGTGTCAGGCTAGCATTTTTTGTAAAAGCGTCAAAGTTAAAAATCGGTTAAAAATGCAATACAAGTAAATCCTTGACGCAGTGCAAGGCTGTTTTATTACCCAAAATGAGAGATTATTAACAATAAAGTACCGGAAAGGTACATTACGTAAACCTAATAAGCAGCCCCAAGGCCAAAGCCGCAATAGCCATAACAAGGCTGTAAACCACAAAAACAAGCAGTGCGCCCCGCTTTAGGGCCAAAGGCTCTTGTTTCGCCGTGGCTGTGGCAGGGCCAATCCAGCTTTCTGTGGTCGCAGCACCGTTTTCCCAGCGGCGCGGGCCACCCAAAACAGCCCCAAGGGCCCCTGCCATCGCCCCGATGACCCAGCCCCGATTCTGCGACTCAGCCCCTTTGGCCTGCCCTGCCGCCACCTTCAAGGCAGTCAGCGGGTTGGCACGGCTGACAGCGCCGGAGGCCAGCGCGATCAACAATGCCGTCACGCGTGCCGGTAGCCAATTTACCAGCAGCTCCAATGACCGCACCGTACCGCCAAAATAAACTGTCGATTTTTCTGTTCGGCCAAAGGCACGATGCATGGCCATGACCGCCACATAAAACATCACACCCGCAGGGCCGAAGCCCCCATAAAATAAAGCAGGCCCCACCAGCAATACATTTGTGCTGACCGCTGCATATTCCAAAGCCTTGCGCACAACGGCATGCGCATCTGCACCGGAAATATCTTCGGCTAAATGATATTGCACAACCTGCATGGCGCGCGCGGGCTTTTTTTCTGCCAGATAATATCCGGCACGGCGCAAGACCGCGATAGGCGTCATCGCCGCCATGGTTAAGGACAGGAACACAACATCCCCCATCCAGCCAAACGGCAATTGCCCCAAATACGTCACGAGCAAACCCAGCAGCAAGGCAAAGAACAACAGCAAGATCACAACAACAAAGCCGCGCATAAGCCGGTCTTGCTGGCTGCGCGTTTCACGATTAAGGCGACGCGCCACTTCAGCCGCTGCCGTTTCAAACACGACCCACAGCAAAGGCCGGCGCGCTGAACGGTTCAATAGCGCAGCACCAATCAGCAAATGCGCGATAAAAAACAGCAAGAGAATACAAAGACTTTGGACGTAAGGATTAAGATCGCCGTTCATTCGATAAGGTCCTTAAAATCTAGAGCGAAAAAAAATCACCCCCGGCCTGATCGTCAAGCACGGGGGTAATAATATTCTTGGACGATGCGCAAAATGCTATGCACATATCGTGCCGCGCCTTTTATTCGCGCATATCGCGCTGTGTACGCTCTCTGCGTTCATGGCGTTCTTGCGCTTCCAGGCTCAGCGTCGCAATCGGGCGGGCTTCCAAACGGGCGATCGTAATCGGCTCGCCTGTTTCTTCACAATAGCCGTAGCTTTCGTCATCAATCTTTTCAAGCGCGCTGTTGATCTTGGAGATCAGCTTGCGTTCACGGTCACGTGTGCGCAACTCCAGCGCGTGATCTGTTTCGGCAGAAGCGCGGTCAGCAAGATCAGGCTTCTGCAGGTTATCTTCCTGCATCTCTTTGATTGTTTCGCTGGATTCTTCTAAAAGCTCGGCGCGCCATCTCAACAGTTTCTGCCGGAAGTATTCCAGCATGACCGGATTCATGAACTTTTCTTTTTCCGTCGGCTTGTAATCCGGCGGCAGGATCGTGGAAGAGGTTTCTGGCAGTGACGACATGGCGTTGCACCTTCCATATTAGTGTCGTGGTAATGAAGCGTCAGTATAGTGTTTCCCGCAACGGGAGACAACGTTCGGCTGCGCCCAGCCGAGCAAAACTGGGCAGAGTGTTAATGAAAAAACAAAGAAAAAGCCAGAAAAAAAGCAATTTCGATGGATATGTAAATTATTTACGGTGATGTTTGGCCAATTCGATTTGCACGCGCAGGTCAATTTCATCCAGCACGGCGGCAAGCCTCGGGTCCATGACCTGATCACGCTCCGCGGTCACCGCACGCTCCAGCTTGTGCAGGGTGGACGGGGCAATGCCGCCAGTCAAAAGGCCCAAGCGCAATTCATCGAGCTGGTCCAACAACATCTGTCCGCGTTTTTTGGCACGGCGTGTTGCTTCTTCGGATGTGCTGTCTTCCATCCCTTGCAAGGCTAGCAAAGCATCAATCTGTGTGGTCGGTGCCGCACCACTTAGCCCGCTCGCACCGCTTGTTTCTTCAGTGTCCTCAATCATGCCGCTGAACGCGCCGCTGCCCGTGCTCTTTTTTGCACCGGTCTTGGAAGCGCCCTTGGGGCCTGTCGTTTTATTGGGGCCGTCGATTTTCATTCTTATAATATAACAAGGTGTTGCCCCTAAAACCAATCGGCAATATTTGCCGCCCTGTTTGCGCTTTCAGCTGCGCCTCCCCCGTTCTGCAAAACAAACAGGCGCGCCACACCCGCTCCGCAACGGCGAGAGACTTAATTTTCTCTTTTTAAATCATATAGATAGCCACATAAACGCGACCCGTTTTGCGGGCTGGCACGTTTTTCGCAACAGTTTTTGCGGGAACGATTGGGAAACGACTTTGGGAATAACAACCATGAAAAAGACAACAAACATTCTAAAGCGTCTGAAACGGCTGGGCACTTGCGCAGTATTTGCGCTGGCACTCGCCACTTTCGCCACCGCGCAGGCAGAAGCCGCGACAAAAGGCCTGACGCGCATTAAAGACATTGTTGAATTTGAAGGCGTACGCGACAACATGCTGATCGGCTACGGCCTTGTGGTCGGCCTGAACGGCACAGGCGACAGCCTGAACAACTCGCCTTTTACCGCGCAGAGCATCATCGGTATGCTGGACCGTCTGGGCGTCAACGTACGCGATGACAAACTGAATACCAAAAACATTGCCGCCGTTATGGTGACAGCCACACTGCCGCCATTCACGAACCAAGGTGCGCGCATTGACATCAGCATCTCTGCCATGGGTGATGCCAAAAGCCTGCAAGGCGGCACCCTTCTCGTCACCCCATTGATGGGTGCGGATGGTCAAGTCTATGCCGTTGGCCAAGGGCCCGTTTCCATTAACGGGTTTTCTGCCAGTGGTGATGGTGCCAGCGTGACACAAAACATTCCAACCGCAGGCCGCATTGCCGCAGGCGCGATTATCGAACGCGAATTGCCGTTTGACCTGCAAACACGCACCTCCGCCCGCTTGTCGCTGCGCAACCCCGACTTTACAACCGCGCGCCGCATTGCCGCCGCCATCAACGAACATCTGCGATTTGCAGCTGCCACAGCACAAAACCCGGCATCTGTTGAAGTGAAAGTACCCCCGGGCTACAAATCCGGCATCGTCAACTTGTTGACAGATATTGAACAGCTGCGTTTGGATCCTGACCATGTTGCCCGCGTTGTGATTGATGAACGCTCCGGTGTGATCGTCATGGGTAAAGATGTGCGTATCTCCACCGTTGCACTGGCGCAAGGTAACCTGACCATCCGTATCACGGAAACACCGCAGGTATCACAGCCCAATGCCTTTGCCGAAGAAGGCGAGACTGTGGTCGTACCGCGCAGCGATATCCTGATCGAAGACGGCAGCGGCAACAAAGTGACCGTCGTATCTGAAGGTGTATCCTTGCAAGATCTGGTCACCAGCCTGAACGCTCTGGGTGTTGGCCCCCGCGATATCATCACGATCTTGCAAGCCATCAAAGCCTCCGGCGCACTGCAAGCAGAAATCGAGGTGATGTAATGACCAGTATCACCGCCGCAAGCCCGATGCCGTCCAGCTCTTACGATACCGCCATGGCACAGGCACGCTACAACGACGCTGCCGTCAACGCGCCGAGAATGCCCAAGAATATGGAGCAGATCAAAAACGCCGCGACGGAATTTGAAGCCATGTTTATGAGTGAAATGCTGAACCATATGTTTGAAGGTATCGATGTTGACCCCATGTTTGGCGGCGGCAGCGGCGAGAAAATGTGGCGCGGCATGATGGTACAAGAATACGGCAAAGTCATGGCCAAAGGCGCCAATAACATTGGCCTGTCCGACCACATTCAAAAAGCCATGATTGATCTTCAGCAAAAAATGCAACAGGGAGACGAATAACATGACAACCACATTGACCCGCGACAACAAACCCGCCACAGCCCTTCAAAGCCAAGTGCATGAAGTACTGGACGTGCTGGGTGATTTCAGCACCCTTCTCACAAACGAAACGGATGCTTTGAAAAAATCTGACTTCCAAACCGTGGACACCCTGCAACAAGGCAAGCGCGACATTGCCCGCAAATACCAAGAGCTGGTCACGGCACTCAGCTCCCGCCAAACAGAAATGGCGACACTGCACCAGCCCCTGCGCGAGAAACTGATCAAGACGCGCACCGCATTTACCCTTATTTTGCAGGAGAATATGGTCACACTCGAAGCTGTCAAGAAAAGTACGCAGCGCCTTGTGAACCGTATTCTGGATGTCGCACGCGATACCGTGACCGAAGAGACACATCATAAATATGCGGCCAACGGCAAAATGCAATCCGCAACATCTTCCAGCCTGTCGCTGAGTCTGGATCAGAAATTCTGATCTCTTGGTGACTTTTTCCCACCTTTCCCAACTGGTCTCCCAACCAGGGGCCCGCCGCTTCCAAGTGGCGGGCCTTCCCTTTCTGCTTTTATTTTGCGCACACAGATTTTCTTTTCGAACACCAAAAACTGGCACGCTTCGTGCAACGCTTTCTACGGATAAGTTTATAAGGATATATTCGTGACCACATTAAACAACATCATGTCCCTGATCGCCCCCGCGCCGCAAAAGCCGGCGCAGGCACAGGACGTAAACCAGAAAGACGTTGCGCTGCAAGACTTTCTGGGCATGATCTTGTCGCCCGCAAATGTCGGCACGGTCGAACAAACACCACAGTTGTCACCAAAAGACATGCAAGCACTGACGGAAAAAATTGCCGCCTTGCTGAATCAGAACCCGGCAGATATGTCGTTAAACGTAGAAACTAATCTACAGGGCGGCCTGTCTGCAAGCCTGACACAAGACCTGTCCGCTGCCCTCGCCGCACAGTTACAAGAAATAGAACCGCAAGTAATGCCCGAAGATATGAATATCTTGGCTGACTTGCTGAACAACATTGAACCCAGCGCAGGCGATGCGGAACTGAGCACAGAAGAAACCGCAAAGCTGCAAGCCTTCTTGCAATCTCAAAACACAGCACAAACAGCAACACAGGATGCCCCGTCCTCCACGGCTAAAGCATCCTTGCAAGCGATGTTACAAGCCCAGACACAGGCGCATACAGACCAAGCGGCAGAGGCGAAAACACAAGCAGCTGCTGCACAATATGCACCACACGCAAAAGCTGGCGATGATGCGCCGCTGCCTGCCAATATGCAGCCGCAACAGCCAGCCACACCCGCCAAAGGCGATGGCGCATCCCTTTCTGCCGCACAAATGCAGGCCCCGACACATGCGGGCAGCAACGGCATGGGTTTTGGCAGCGGTGATTTCGGCCAGAGCGGTTTTACCTTCCAAAATACAGGCGATAGCGTCACCTTGAACGGCACAGGCCTGGGTGCCACAGTCGATGCGGCTGGCAAAAGTTTTGCACAATATACAGGTAACACGACAGCTTCTCTGCCGCCACAAACCGCGCAAATGATTGCCGTGCAAATGCAACGCAATATGAATGCGAAGATTGATACCTTCACCTTGCAGCTGGACCCCGCCGACTTGGGCCGTCTGGACATTGAATTGAAATTCCACAAAGACGGCACCATGAAAGCGCATTTAAGCGCCGAGCGCCCCGAGACACTGGCCATGCTGCAAAAAGATTCCGCGCATCTGGAGCGCGTATTGCAACAAGCCGGCATTGACGTAAACGGCGAATCTTTAAGTTTCGACCTGCGCCAGCAAGCACAGCACGATGATGCACAAGGCACCGACGGCAAACGCAACATGCAAGCCGGTGATGCCAAGACAACAGACAACAATACAACATTGACGCACGCGGCCGATGTCACCCTGAACGGTTACATCAGCGAACGCGGCGTCAACATCATGGTTTAGGACTTGTAAGGAGTATCCGAAATGGAAGTTTCCAACAGCACAGCAGCCGCCAGCGCCGCCACCAAATCTGGCACACAGCTCAATCAGGATTTTGATGATTTTCTGTTATTGCTGACAACGCAACTGCAAAATCAGGATCCACTGTCCCCCATGGACACGAACGAATTCACCAATCAATTGGTGCAGTTCTCCGGCGTGGAACAGCAAATCAAAACCAACAGCAACCTTGAAAGCCTGATCTCTATGCAGACACTGAACATGACAGCCCTTGGCGTCAGCTTCATTGGTAAAACGGTTGAAGTATCTGGTGACACCTTTGCCATGAACGGCACAGACCCGACAACATTTTCCTACGTCGTACCAGAGACTGCGACATCCGGCACCATCAGCATTAAAGATGAAAACGGCGACACTGTATTTTCGACCGAGATTGAAAACGCAGCAGGCCGCCATGACTTCACATGGAATGGTATTGATAAAAACGGCAACCCCGTTGCAGCTGGTAAATACACCGTCAGCGTTTCCGCAACGAATGCGCAAAGTGCCTCTCTCAACGTTACAACTTCGGTACCAGGCTTTGTCAGCGGATTGGAATCCGGCGACGACGGTTCCTTGATGCTTGTCATCAACGGCAAGAAAGTTCCGTTGACGGAAGTACGCAAAATTTCTCTGACGGAAAGTCTCTAACTGGCACAAGAGTTGCAAGATACTTTTCAGGATTTAAACAACAACCGCCGGATGACACAAAGATAAAAACCGGCACACAACAAGACAACAACAGAACTCAAATTTTAAGGAGACTATCATGAGTGTTTTTGGTTCACTGTTTACTGCAACGTCCGGCCTGAATGCGCAAAGTCAGGCACTGGGCATGATCTCAAACAACATCGCCAACATCAGCACGGTGGGATATAAGCGTACAGACGCTGCATTCTCCAGTCTGGTCACGACAGAAAACCAGTCCACACTTTATACACCGGGCGCTGTCAAGGCGACACAGAATGCACGCATCAGCCAAGCGGGTGTTTTACAGCAAAGCTCTTCGTCTACTGACCTTGCCATTTCCGGCAACGGCATGTTTGTCGTGCGCGCTGGCAATACAACAGCAGCGGAGCCTTTGTTCACACGTGCAGGTTCCTTCACGGAAAATCAAAATGGTTTCCTGGAAAATACTTCCGGCTACATTTTGCAAGGTTGGCCACTGGATCAAAACGGCGCCATCATCGGCTCCACCGCTGTTGGTTCACTTGTGCCCGTTGATGTTGCCTTCAGTGGCGGCCTGAGCGAGACCACGACAGAGGCTTCTTTCTCTGCCGCGCTGAACGCAAACCAGCCTGTATCGACAGCCACTGCAGATTTCAGCCGCCCGATTACAGTCTATGACAGCCTTGGCAATGCCAATACCGTCACCATGAACTTCAAGAAACTGCAATCCACGCTGGGCTCCACCACAGGTACGGTCGATCTTGCCGCACAAACAGCAAACTTCGCACCCGGTACAGATACATTCGATGTAAACGGTAACACCATTACGCTGGATGGCGATGTCAACAAACTGCTGACAGACCTGAACGGTCTTGCCAACATCAGCGCCTATCTGGATGCCGATGGCCACCTGAACATTCAAGAAACCGCTGGCGGTAACTTGACACTGGCAGATGGCGCCGGCACACCGCTTGCCAATAACACACTGGGCGTTAGTGCGGGCGTCTTTGCTGCTACCGCTGATCCAGCCACACTGGCGGGTGCTGCAACAGCCGGCACACCAAACCCCGCTGGCTGGTGGAGCGTTACCTTTAATACCAACGCTGGTACTATCCAGACCGGTGCCGTCAACTTCAATACAGATGGTACGCTGAACGCCACGCCAGACGTGAACGGGCAGACCAATATCGCGCTGGCCTTCACACCGCCGGGTGCCGCAGCTTTGAGCATCGCACTCGACTTTGCAGGCCTGCGCCAACAGTCCAGTGACTATACTGTCATCAGCACCACACAAAACGGCTCGCCGCTCGGCTTTAAAACCGGCGTCAGCATCGGCAAAGACGGTACTGTCAAAGCACAGTTCAGTAACGGCCTCTCCCGCGATGTATATCGCGTGGCTGTGGCAACCTTCGCCAACGTGAATGGTTTGTCGGAGTTGGATGGCAACGTCTACCGCGAATCTGATACCTCCGGCACGCTGAACCTGCAAGAAGCAGGCTCCGGTGGCGCAGGTCTTATCAACGGCGGCGCACTGGAAGGCTCCAACGTTGATCTGGCAGAAGAGTTTTCCAAGATGATCATCACGCAGCGTGCCTACTCGGCCAATACCAAAGTCATCACCACCGCTGACCAGATGACGGCTGAATTGCTGCAGATCAGATAACTTGAATAACGGGGCCGGTCAGAAGGCTGGCCCCACCTAACCACCCGGTCGCTGGGGG
>JBGTNC010000279.1:0-3824 GCA_041743265.1 Alphaproteobacteria bacterium
CCGAATCAGAACGCCCCGCAAGCGGGAAAGCGCCCTTAAGCCACAGGCTTGCGCGTCCACAAATGCGCAATCAGCCCGACCGCGAAATTGGTAATGGTCAGGGCCACCAAAATACCCAAAAAGCCGAAAATTTTCTGCGCATACCATGCCAACGGCAAGTAAATAATAACCGCCTTCAGCAAAATCATGAAAGTTGCGCGGAAAGGCCGCCCGACCGAATTTTGCCGCGCATTGCAAATCACCATGACACCCAGCGCCGCGTAACTCAGCGGCACCCAATGCAGGTATTGTGCGGTATAGGCGATCACATCCGGATAGCTATCAAAAACCTGCGGAATATCATAGGCAAAGGCCCAAAGGATGACAGCCACAAAAAGCCCCCAGATAAAAGCGTATTTCACACCCGCCCGTGTGGCTTCTTGAATACGGCCATAGTTGCCGGCGCCAAAATTTTGGCCGATAAAGATGGAGACACCCGCACCCGTTGAATAGAAAATCAGCGTTGCCATACTTTCAATCCGTGTGGCAACACCCAATGCCGCCACGGCTTCACGCCCGAAACCGGCAGCAAGCCATGTGATGATCCCCGCTGAAATCGGGCCGATCTGGTTGCTGATCACACTGGGGATAGCGACATGCAAAATACTTTTCCACGATGCCACAATGTCTTTGTGCCAGATGGGCCCTGCCAGCATGTCTTTGCGAAAGATCAGCACAAACAGCGATATCATGCAGGTGATATAACAAGAAGTGACTTGCGTGGCGGCAGCGCCCGCCAGATCCATCTTTGGAAAAGGTCCCCAGCCAAAAATATAGAGTGGATCAAAAATGATATTCAAAAGGGCTAAGCCCGTCATGACGGCGGAGGGAAAGCGCGTATCACCCGTCGCGCGGATGCAGGCATTACCCACCATCATCACGCCCAAAAACGGCAGCGAGCAATACCAGATCGCCATATACCGCCAGATGAGCGGCAGCGTTTGCTCCCCCGCACCCATCAACCGAAAGATGGGCGTGATGAGCAGAAAACCAACGACGGCAGCAATCGTCACGACCAGCGCGGTCAGCACCAAGGCATCGGTTGCCATGCGCCGGAAGCGCACCATGTCTCCCTCGCCATAAACGCGCGACAAAGCGGTGGAGGTTCCGACGTTCAAGCCAAAAATAACGCCCATATACAGCATGACGACCGGAATACTAAAACCCAGCGCCGCCAGATATTTGGTGCCCAGCTGCGAAATAAACCACGTATCCACAATGCTGAAAGATGTCATGGCAAACATCCCCCAGGCCAGCGGCAATGCCAGACGGAGGATGTGCTTGGGCACATCCCCTTCTAGCAGAGTGATACGATTGGCTGCGTTCATGGTCCGGTTATCACCCTTTAGCGGTTACGCCCGCATTTTTTGTACGGTGGTGACAAGTGATTGCGCAAGACGTGTAATGCCGCCTGCTGTTCTCTCATCTTTCAACACGCCGTTGTCGTCAAAAGCCGCCATGCCTTGGCCCACGGCCTGCATCCCCGCCAAGACGGTGACATTGATATTTTGCAGCAGTTCACGCAAAGCAAACAATCCACGTAAACCACCCAACGCCCCCGGCGATGTTGCCATGATTGCGGCATATTTTCCCGTGAAGGAAGATAAGCCCGGATCATCCGCACCGGCAGAGCGCGATGCCCAGTCGATCGCGTTTTTCAGCAAGGCGGAATAGCTGCTGTTATGTTCTGGCGATGCAATCAGAAAACCGTGGCTGTCGCGCAGGGTTTTCTTGAAATCAAGCACAGCTTGCGGCAAGCCACTGGCGGCTTCCAGATCACCTGCATAAATCGGCAATTGCAGGCTGTGCAGGTCAATCACCTGCACTTCTGCGCCTGCGGCTTCTGCCGCTTTCACCGCATTGCCGAGCAGTTTGGTATTGAGCGATTCCTTGCGGCTGGAGCCGGAAAACGCGATGAGTTTGATTTTCTCTGACATGATAAATTCCTTTTCTTTTTCTGTGTATTATTGCGGCAGTTCAAACAGCAGAATTTCTGCATCTGCTTGTGCGGTGACCTGCCCTTTTGTTTCTTCATCTGTGACTGCATATCCGTCGCCCGCTTGCAGCGTATGTCCATCCAGCGTGACTTTACCACGTGCGACTTGCAGCCAATATTTTTTATCTGCGCGGCGGTCAAAAGTTACGCTTGACGCTTCTGTCAATTTGGCCGCACGCAGCGTTGCATCCTGACGGATGGCAAGCGTATCGTTTTGACCATCTGCTGTGACCAGCCATTGCCACTGGTTATCCGCGCCAGCCGGGTCCAGCGTCACCTGACGATAGGCGGGCGTGCCACCTGTTTCTTGCGGCATGATCCAGATTTGCAGCAGATGCACAGAGTCTGTGTCTGATGGATTAAATTCGCTGTGCAAAATACCCTTACCTGCGCTCATAGCCTGCACGTCGCCCGGGCGAATAACATCGCCATTGCCCAGACTGTCGCGGTGTTCCAACTGGCCGGAGAGCACATAGGTGATGATCTCCATATTCGCGTGGCCGTGCATGGGGAAACCGCCGCCCGGTGCCACGATATCTTCGTTGATCACGCGCAAGGGGCCAAAGCCCATATGGCCGCGATCATGATATTCACCGAAGGAAAAACTGTGCCAGCTTTTCAGCCAGTCCATTTCTGTATAACCGCGATCGGTACTTTGTCTGATGGCTTGCATAACAACCTCCTTGTGTTCCGGATCTTGTTGGTTTCTGTGTTTTGATCCTGATTTAACTATAATTGTTCTTGATTTAATTATTAATAGGTTAAATAATTAACTTATTGTTCGAAAAATTAGAATAATAGGCAAATGGACAGACTTTCTAACATGCAGGCCTTCGTGGCTGTGGCCGAGGCTGGCGGCTTTGCCCCTGCGGCCAAACGGCTGCATCTGGCCAATTCCGTCATCAGCAAGCGCATCAAGGATCTGGAGGATGATCTGGGCGTGCGCCTGCTTCACCGCACCACGCGCCGCGTCAGCCTGACGGATGCGGGATACCGCTACTTCGACCACGCCCGCCGGATGATCCATGAACTGGCCGAAGTCGAAGAACAGCTGCGCGCACAAAATGAGAAACCTGTGGGGGAGCTTAAAATCAGCGCGCCCGTCAGTTTCAGCACGCAATATTTAGGCCCCGCCATTTCCGGCTATTTGGATAAATACCCCGACGTCAGCCTGCGCCTGACATTGCACGACCGCTTGGTTGATCTGGCAAGCGAGGATTTTGATCTGGCGATTGCCATCGGCACGCTGGACACGCCCACACTTGTCACACGCAAACTGGCCGAAAGCCGGCGCGTGGTGGTGGCGAGCCCCGATTATTTCCGCAAGCACGGCAAGCCTGAAAAACCGCAAGACCTGCTGCATCATAACTGCATGAGTTACAGCAACCTGAACGATGGCAAGACATGGCCGTTTATCATGGGTGGCAGACGCTTGTTGCAATCTGTCAACGGGCGGTTTACCGCCAATAACGGGCTGTTGTTACTGGAAGCCGCGCTGAGCGGCTGCGGGGTTGCAACTTTGCCGACGTTTATTGTCGGCCCGCATATTATGGCGGGACGGTTGGAAATGGCATTGGAAGAATATGAAGACGAAGCGCTGATTATTCAGGCTGCATGGGTGCATCAACGCCATATGAGTGCGCGAAGCCGTACTTTTATCGACCATCTCGCCGCTTATTTTTCCGGCGCGGCTCCGCCGTAAAAATACTGGACGATAATACCCAGCGCCACAAGCCAAAGCACCACAACCACAACCGCTGCCACCTTGCTTTGCGGCAGCTGTGCCAGA
>JBGTNC010000280.1:0-2405 GCA_041743265.1 Alphaproteobacteria bacterium
GCTGCCCAGAATGTGACAGCCTCGCCATTCAAGAAGACGGCGAAGCCGCCACGCGCTGCACGGGTGGCTTGATCTGCCCTGCCCAAGCGGTGGAGCGGTTAAAACATTTTGTCAGCAAGTACGGCTTTGATATTGAAGGTCTTGGCGACAAAATCATCCGTGAATTTTTCGAAGAAAAAATCATCACAACCCCTGCCGATATTTTCAGGCTGGATAAACACGCAGATGCCTTGAAAACCCGCGAAGGCTGGGGAGAGCTATCGGTGCAAAACCTGCTGGCTGCGATTGAAGCCCGCCGCGATATATCACTGGAGCGGTTTATTTATGCCCTTGGCATACGCCAGATTGGTCAGGCGACGGCCAAGAAACTGGCACGGCATTACGAAAGCCTCACAAGTCTCACAACAGAAATGTCAGCAGCGCAGGATGTCGAAAATACGGCATATCAAACCCTGACCGCCATTGATGATATTGGCCCCATCGTCGCACAAGACCTGACCGCCTTTTTTGCAGAAGAACATAACCGCACGGTGCTGGACGATTTACAAAACGAGCTGCGCGTGCGCGATGCGGAAATTGTGAAAACGGAAGGATCGCCCATGCATGGCAAGACTGTGGTCTTCACAGGTAAGCTGGTACGCTTAGGCCGTGATGAAGCCAAAGCACAAGCCGACAGCATGGGGGCTAAAGTTGCAGGATCCGTTTCCAAGAATACGGACTACGTCATTGCGGGCGAAGATGCCGGCAGCAAATTGAAAAAGGCCGCCGAACTGGGCGTGACCGTTTTATCTGAAGATGAATGGATTGCGTTAATCAGCGGATAAGGGTTATTCGCCTTTAGCTTCGCGTTTCAGGCGGTGCAGTTTTTCCAGCGCCAGTTCAACATCGCTGGACAAATCACGGCGTTCAATAAAATCACGGCCGCCGGAATTGCGGGTGATCGACATTTCCAGCGCACGGCTGAGAATGTCGGAAATAGCGACATCCTTTTGCTCCAAAGACAGCGCCAGCGATTGCAGGATCAGGTCACTGAGCCGCTGGTAAGGTCTGTCGAGATCGTTGATATCTTCTTCCGTCATATAAATTCTCAATCCTCAAATATTCTAAACCGCTGTCAAAGAGTATGACCGCCAGCATCTGCATTTCACGGCTTGGGCGGGCGCGGTGCTGACGGGTCAGGCTTTTTTGGCACTGGCCCCGCAGGCTTCAACCTTTGTGCCAGAAATTGGCCAACCTTGGCAAGCCATGGCGTGCGTAATTCGTCGCGTTCATGCCATATTTCATGCAAAGCCCCCACAACATCCACCCGTGTGCAATTGGGCAAGAGCCCGGCGGCACGCTCCTGCGCTGATTTTTCGACAATTGTCTCATTATCGGAAATCTGCATCAGGATCGGTGTCTTGATAGACTTTAGATAGTCTTCCTGGTTCAAAATATCAACAGATTGGAACGTATGATAAACCCAACCATAGGTCGGATCCCCCGTTTGCAGCTGCGGATTGGCTTTCAGAAAATCGTTATAGGCCTTAAAACGCTCAGGGTCGCTGGTTTTACCGTTACCGGTGAAGGCATTTTTGGCGTCTGTCCAGTCGGAACCAGCGGGCACGTATTTATCCAGATAATTACCCGCCTTCGCAAATTTTGCCATTTGGCGTGCCAAGGGCTTGGGCAATGTACCCGTGACAATGTCCAGCATGGGTGCGGATAAAATAGCGGAATCAAACACGCCTTCGTGTTCTTTCAAGTAGCGCAGGCCTGTATGCGCGCCCATGGAATGGGCCATCATCACCAGCGGGCCAGTGGGTGATTTGTCCACCACGGTCTGTGTAAACTGGTGCAGGGTTTCGATTTGTTCGTCGTAACCATTGTGATGCATTTTTTGCTGGTTATCGGCCAGATAACGCTCCGACCCGCCCTGCCCGCGCCAATCCATCATCCAGACATCAAAACCGCGTGCTTTCATTTCGTTTGCAGCTTCGAAATATTTTTCAATGCTCTCGCGGAAGCCCGTCAGCATGACCACGGTGCCCTTGCTCTCGCCATCGGCCTTCACGTGGCCATAGCGGATATCGGCACCCTTCGCATTGGTGAAGTGCCCCCATTGAAAGCCGTTCGGCTCTTTCATGTGATCCGTCATGCGGGTCAGGGTCCTTTCGCTTGTGGCGTTTTAGGTTTGCGCAGCACTTGGGCTGCTGCATTATCATTCGCCGGATTGTGCTTTTTATCAAAGGCCGTATGGGCGGCGGCAAAAAAGCCATCTATCGCCTGCCACCATGTTTTTTGCAGGTCATCCCGCTCCAGCCAGAAAGCATGGCTGGCATCATCAATCTCGCATAGTTTTCCGTTCGGCATTTTTTTGGATGCGGCGCGAATGGCGTTATTATCCACCATGTTATCGCGCCCGC
>JBGTNC010000281.1:0-5007 GCA_041743265.1 Alphaproteobacteria bacterium
TAGCGGATACTCGACCACTCCTTCCTATGATGTTTGAATCTGTTGATGATGGCCGCGGTCCGCTTTTTAACGAGCATCAATATGACTATGTAGACTTGATAGAAGGATTTCTTGGGGCAGCCTTTAGCGATACACTTTGGCTTTCCAATACAGAAGAGCCGTTGTTGTTCTTTTTAGCCTTAAATAAAATTTGGCCCTCTATACATCCCATTCCAGACGAACAGAGATGGTACTCGGTTTATAAGGGTGGTTTGTGGCTAGATAAATTTATTAAGCCAGAGAAGGGCTATCCGAAGCTGGGTATGCTCAATAGATGGCCCAACGGCGAAGTGCATGTGGGCTTGGGCTGGCCGAGTGCAATGGGCAAGATGGTGACGGCAGCAACGGCTGACACATCACCCGAAGCTATGGCTATGTTTACAGCGACGATCGAGCCTCTCCTCGCAGATATAAGAAAAAAAACGGGGATCAATATAAAATTTATGCCGCTTGCGCATCCGCAGGAGGTTACTTCAAATTTTGCACGCATTAGAATCGTGCCTGTAACGACTACCGGATTTCACAACAAATACAAATCCTATATTGCAGACACAAGTCATATGCGTCATAGGCCTTTGGAGCCGTTGGGGTTGCTTTTGGGCGGGGTTGAATTTACGCCCTTCACACGCGCGCAAGTCGATGGTTTTTTCTTACCAGAGTCTGATAACAGTATCGGTTTCGCGGCTTGCAGGATTGGGTCGCGGCTGAGTGGTGATATGGTGACAGCGCTTGTGACTGAATGCATTTTGCGTGCATTGGGGCTTCCGTCACTTGTGCCGCCCCCCTCAAGAACGCCATTTATACCTACACGGCCACCGCCATCACCAACTTTCCTGGGGAATTGGAATGATGCAGAGGACGGTGTTTCCAAGGTGCTGTTTTTCGATGGTGAGCCAGCACTTGACGTTATGCTCAATCCGGCGCGGCTTGAATGGGGCTCCGAGAAAGTGCCTACGTTTTTGCAGAGCTTTGTGAAGAACAGAGAAATTACCGATTATGATGCAGCGCTTTTATCCATGCTCTACTGCGATGCGCTCAAGCCCGGAATGGATAAAAATGCTGTAGCTGTATCCCTGTTTGGACACAAGGATTGTTGGAAAAGCAAAGCCGTGGAACTCAATAAGAAATAAAATCAGCTGCCTTTTTTCTCAGCGGCTTTCGCATCTTCCCAGCCTGCCAGACGATCGGCGCGGGGCGTTGATTTGATATCATCAAAGCCACGGCCGTGCAGGAATTTTTCCATGTGGCGGAAGCGTTTTTCGAAACGGTTGTTGGTGATGCGCAGGGCATCTTCTGCATCAAAGCCGTGATAGCGTGCAAAATCTACCATCATAAACATCAGGTCGCCAAATTCGGCCATCACGCGTTCCATGTCCGGCTTTTCGGCATCAATCTCTTCTTTTAATTCCCCAACTTCTTCGGAAATTTTATCCAGCAGCATATTGGCATCGGGCCATTCCCAGCCAGCTTTGGCGGCGCGGCCTTTTAATTTGGCAGAGCGGACAAGTGCGGGGAGGGCGTTTGAAATTTCATCCAGAATGCTGGGGTCTTGCGGTTGCACACCTTTGCGGGCGCGTTCTTCCGCTTTCACTTCTTCCCAACGGCGGTCAATTTCTTCGGGTGTTTTGAGCGTATTGGGTTCATCCCCCAAAATTGTGGGATAGCGGCGTTCCAGTTTGTCCACAATCGCCTGTGCGATATCGTCAAAATCAAAGGCGTTACGCTCCCGTGCAATTTCGGCATGAAAGGCGATTTGCAGCAGCACATCGCCCAGCTCATCCCGGAGGGCGTCACCATGCTCGCCGGCATCAATCATATCCGCCGTTTCGTATGACTCTTCGATCAGGTGAGGGACGAGGGATTGGTGCGTCTGTTCCTTGGTCCAAGCGCAGCCATCGGCATGGGTGCGTAAATAGGCCATGATCTCCAACAGGCGGTCGAGCGGCTTTTCAGCCTTGGAAATTTGGCGTTTTTCGACTTTGTCTGTGCCTTGGTTGGCTGTCATGGGGAAGCTCCTTTGTATTTAGCGGCGTTATAGCACAAAAACGGCGGGATTACGCAAAAAAGCCTTGTTATTATTTTACATATTTGCTACAAAGAGTCGGTCCCGTTCAGCCAGTAGCTTGTGTGAAAAATGACAGATTCAAGCCCTATATCCCGCATCCGTTATGCGCGCGCCTTTCAGGTCAATCTGGCACTCGCTGGATTCGTCTGGCTGTGCTGGTACGCTTTGGGCGGGCAATTGGCGTTGCAGAGCCTGATGGATAACTGGACAATCACACTGACCATGATATTCGGATCCATGATTGCAGGCGCCACCAGTGAAGGCGGCGGTGCCGTGGCTTTTCCAGTTTTCACAAAAGTTTTAAAAATTCCCCCACAAGATGCGCGGGTTTTTTGTCTGGCGATTCAAAGCGTCGGCATGACAGCGGCATCTGTCGGTATTTTCTTTTTGCGCGTGCCGGTTGAATGGCGCGCTGTGCTGTGGGCAGGTGTGGCAGGGGCCGCTGGGATTGTATTCAGCACCTTCTATGTTACGCCGCTTGTATCACCACCGCTGGTAAAAATTGCCTTTACAATCATGGTATCTAGCCTAGCGATTGCGTTGATCTTTATGAACCGCAGTAAAAACAGTCAGCGACATAAATCATTCCCGGTCTTTGGCCCGCGCGAAATTGCTATCTTGATGGTGACGGGATTCATTGGCGGTATCATGAGCGGCCTTGTTGGCAGCGGTATTGATATTATCACTTTCATGACGATGGTATTGCTGTTCCGTCTGGATGAAAAAGTCGCAACGCCGACAACTGTTTTGTTAATGACCACCAATACGCTGGTCGGTTTCTTCCTGCATCTGACGGTGCTGGATACTTTTACGCCAACGGTACAAGGGTATTGGCTGGCGGCGGTGCCCGTGGTTGTGGTGGGCGCACCCTTGGGGGCTTATATTTGTGCGGCTTTGTCGCGCCGCGTGATTGCGAATATGTTGATTGCTTTAATTTCTATCGAATTTGTCAGTACCATCTTGATTATTCCGATGTCTCCACGCGTCATGCTGACGGCTGCGTTGACCATTGGCATTTGCGGGTTTATCAACTGGCTGATGTGCCGCACAGATATTTACTGTCCTAAGGCCAGCAGCTATGCCAACCACGCAGAACATGCTATACTAAAACCTGTATAACCCAACGCCTTGGGGCAGGTGCCATATCATGTTTTTTCGCCTTATTTCTCCGTTTTTTATACTTATTCTATCGGCCAGTGCGGCACAGGCATGTGATTGTCCGCGACTGAGCGCTTTTGAAAGCGGTATTATGATGCAATCAGCCGCCATTGCGGTTGAGGAAGCAGATATCACCAAAATCGAAAAAGAAGAAAACGGCATCCAGTATCTATCGATTACAATCACCAAAACACCGACAGCAGATCAAACGGGTAAAACGGTTGTGATCCTGAACCAGATCGGCGGCTGCGGTCATTGGCAGTTTGAAGCGGATACGAAGCTGACAAAGACGCTGCTGTTTAAAACCGACACGCCGGATGAATATAGGCTGGCGAACCAATGCGAAGCCTTGCTGGATGACAGTGTGTGGCAAGCGACAGCGGAAGCCACAGAATCCGGCGCAAACCCGTAAAATCAAAGAATGTCAGAAAATACCCGAGGGGCGCACTTAAAATGGCGTGATTGTATTGGTGATAAGTATCTATAGAAGTCTGATAATGTATATTATGGAAATTAACGGATATACCAGATAGAGGAAGTTTTAAGATCACCAGATCATCAGCATATCATTGATATATCTGACTATGCAGCGGGGTTTCAGCCGAGCTGCAGTTCCATGAAGATTGTATCGTAATCTTTGCCCTCAACATCAAAAACCTTGCGGCCTGTGGTTTTGAACCCCAAATGTTGATACAGGCCGATGGCCGCGTCTTGCGTGGCTGTGACGTGTAATTCAATTGCATCGTAGCCCAGCTCTTCAGCATCTTGAATCAAGACCTGCGCCAGACGTTTGCCGATGCCTTTGCCTTGCTGGTGCGGATGCACATGCAGGTTGCACAGCTCGACGTGGTTGTTTTCGGTTTTTTTCAGGCCGCCCATGCCAATCAGACTCTGGCCGTCATCCATGAATACGCCCAGCATCACGCCGTTGTCGTTTTGGTAATCCCGTGCACGCTCTGCAATGTCACCGTGGAATTCAACGCTTTGCACGAATCCTTGCGCATTTTTTTCAAGCGAGAATTTATATAACGCACGCAGCGCGTTATCGTCAGCCGGCGTTACGGGACGGATGATGTGGCTTTGGTTTGGCATTTTTTGACTCAATCACTTCTTTGTTATCATTCGCAGTATTTGCCGCAGTATCTGCTTTGGCTTGCGCGTAATTCAGCAATGTTTTGCCAAATATTTTACGCAGATTCACAAGGTCTTTGACGGATGCGCGTTCGTCAACTTGATGCATGCCGCCTTTGGCAAGATAATCTTCAGGCTTGTGATGCTTGCAGGCAATGCCGCCGCGCTCTGGCAATCCAAGCTCGATGATTTCAGCTTTCGGAAAGATGTCTGCGGCAAATCTGCCATCTGTCGTGCCGCCGCTGCCATCCAGCTTTGCATCGCTGCCCAGTGTGGTTTTGATAGCGGATTTTGCCGATGCCGCAAGGCTTGCCGGTGCGCTGTAATATGGCTGAGATGCTGTATCTTTATTCGCAGTCACTGTAACGTTTTTCAGCTTGTCGACATCCGGATGACTCTTGGCCCATTCAGGTGGATTGGCCAATGTATCTTTGATCCATTTCTCAAGACTATCCGGCGTTTGATCTGGCGTGAATCGAATGTTCCACAGCGCTTCAGCTTTGCCTGGAATAACCGCGCTGGCACCAAAGTCACCGGATTTCAGTGCGACGGTTTCGAAATTGGTATTCGGAAAGTTTTCGTTACCGTCTTTCCATTCTTTGGCAGATAAAATC
>JBGTNC010000282.1:0-7782 GCA_041743265.1 Alphaproteobacteria bacterium
GATGACTTGCGTATTTTCCCTCAGCCATATGGGTTTTTTGCTGATGTTGCCGGAAGTTCGCACAATTGGCGGGCCCGGCGGCGCGGGCTTGTTGTTTTATCTGGTGGTGCTGACGCAGTTTAATGATGTGGCGCAATATGTCTGGGGTCGTACCTTGGGCAAGCGTAAAGTCTTGGCAGTTGTGAGCCCGAAAAAGACTTGGGCAGGTTTGCTGGGCGGCGTTGCCACCACGATGCTGATGGCGATTGTTCTGGCACCGTGGCTTACACCCTTTCCGCCGTTGCAGGCGGCAGGTGCCGGTCTCATCATTGGCGTTTTCGGTTTTGTAGGGGATGTGTCGATCTCTGCAATCAAGCGTGATCTGGGTGTGAAAGATTTTGGCAGTCTGATCCCAGGGCATGGCGGTATATTGGACCGTATTGATAGTTTGACGTTTACAGCGCCCTTGTTCTTTCATTACACGTGGTATTATTTTTATTAAATCATGCAAGAACCCCATAAATATCTACGGCTGATTTTCTTTGCGCTGGTGCGTGTTTTCGTTGTTGTCTTTCTGGGGCTGAACGTCAGGCGGCGCGCATTGTTGCCGACGTCGGGCCCAGCACTTGTGGTGGCCAATCACAACAGCCATCTTGATACGTTGATGCTAATTTCGCTCTTTCCATTAAGTCTCTTGCCGCAAATTCGCCCCGTGGCCGCAGCTGATCATTTCTTGCGCAATAAATGGATGGCGTGGTTTTCAACGCGCATCATCGGTATTTTGCCGATTGCGCGGGGAGGTGCGTCACGTGATTGTGATCCGTTGGAAATATGCTATACGGCCCTATCGCAAAATAAAATTCTGATCTTGTTCCCTGAAGGTTCTCGTGGTGAGCCTGAAAAGCTGACCCAGTTTAAAAAAGGCGTGGCGCGCTTGTCCGAGCGTTTCCCGCAAGCGCCTGTGACGCCCGTTTTTATTCACGGTCTTGGTAAAGCCTTGCCAAAGGATGATTTTGTTTTTGTGCCTTTCTTTTGCGACGTTTTTATTGGTGCCGCTGTGCCAGCCGCTGCCGATAAAAATGCATTTATGGCGTCGTTGAACGCACATTTTCAGGCTTTGGCGGAAGAGGGGCATTTTCAGCCGTGGACGTGATGCGCCTGCCAAGGCCGGCCATCTTGCGCAGCGTCAGTTTTTTCTGGGGCGTGGCAGAGGCAACGTTTTTCTTTTTCGTGCCGGATGTATGGCTGAGCCGCATTGCCGTCTTGGGCAGCTTGCGCGAGGCTTGGCTGAATAGCCTTTTCGCGGCATTGGGTGCTGCTTTAGGCGGCTGCATCTTGTATGTGGCGGCGCAATCGGTTTTTCCGGCAGTAGAGCATTTTCTGATATCCATTCCAGCAATCTCTGACGGCATGGTGGCGCAAGCGGGTGTCAACATTGCGCAAGGATCGTTTGTGCAAGCATTATTTGCAGGTGCGCTCACGGGGGTGCCGTATAAAATTTACGCAAGTTGGGCTGGGCATTTATCTGTGCCGCTTTATATCTTTTTAGCGGCAACATTCTATGCGCGTCTGTTTCGTTTTATGACGATTGTTTTGTTATATCGCGTCGTGGCGGCAGGATTGCGCCGTTTTGCGAGTGCGGGCACCGTACATGCTGTGTATATTCTCAGCTGGCTGGCATTTTATGCGGTTTATTTCGCTGTATTTTCGGCCGCTGGTGGATAGCGATAGTGACCTGTGATGGTATAATCAAACAACATATCTTCCAGCTGTGGCCCTGCGCCAATATTATGCGCGACCAAGGGACGTTTGCCATCGGCTGATCTCTTGTCTGTGATGATACCAATATGTGGCAGGCTACCGCCGCTGTTGCGCAAATTCCATGTCACCATATCGCCTGCTTTGTAATCAGACGGATCATCCGAGACAGCAAGAGATGTACCGTGGCGTGTGAAGAATACTTGTAAATTGGGCACACGGCGATGGTCGATGTTTGTATCGGGCCGCGCCAAACCCCAGAGCTTTGGATAAAGGCTGAAATGCGTCTTCATGTCATCATGCACTTTTTGTTGTAAATCAATCCCGCCGGCGCGATAGGCGCGGATGATAACATCGGTGCAGACGCCGGTCTGTGCAGGGACATCGCCATTCGGGTACGGAATTTTGATGTAACTCCCGTCATATCCGCCCGCTTTTTGCGTTTGCGCAATGGCGGCATGCACGACTGTATCTGGCAGATTCTGCGCTCTTGCGGCAGCGGGCATGAAAAACAAACAGCACAATAAAGCGGATATAAAAAGTCGCATCATTAAAATTTCCGAAAATCAGGGTGCAGGGGGGCGCTGGGACGGTTGCGGCGTTGGTTTTGTATCTTGTGGCGTGGGGTTGCTTTTGATGCCCAAGGATTTCAATCCGTGCTGGACTTCAGGGCAGCTCATAAACAAATCCCACAACAGGCCAGACCGTGCGTTTTCGATCATAACTACAATGGGGCCTTGATCAATCGCCAGGTGATTTTTGGCATACCAGTTTTCTGTCTCGGAAAAGGCATCGGTAAAGCCATAGGTGCTAAATATTTTGTCACCTTTTTCTTCGTAAAAATAACGCAGCGCCTGCATAGATTCTTTGGGCGTATACGGGAAGGCGCCAAGGGCGGCCGTCGGGCTGATGACGCCGTTATCATTGTCAGGCGCATGGGCGGCATATCCTTGCGGGTCGTCGCTTGCGGTCAAGCCCCAGCAATTTTCGCCATATCCTTTGTGGCCATGCGGGTTTTGGATGCAATGCGCGCGGTTGATGAGAGTATGGTTGCGGTTTTGTTCGAAATAATCAGCATGTGTATCTGACAGACCTGTCGGGTTGATGCCCATAAAGGAATATTGCGACATAAACAGCGGCCCGCCCTGTGCGGGGCCGAGCGGCAGTGTGATGCCATGATAGCTTTCACCGTTTTTAAAATCTTTGCCCGCCAACCATGATTGCGCATAAACGCTATCAGGCACGGCGTGTGTCGGCGAGGCACGGGCCAACAGGTGCGTGACAAGGCTTTCGTTCCATCCTTCGACGGGCAGATTCATATCCCAGCCATGCGTGGGGCTCCAGTGCCAGTACAAGGTATCTGTACTGCCGTTGGTGTACCAGTCCCATTCAACGCCTTGCCACAGCGTATCTATTTTATCGCAGAGCTCTTTTGCCTCTGGATTATTCTGATAAAACTGACGGGCGCTGAGCAGGCCCATCATCAAAAAAGATGTTTCTACCAGATCGCCGCCATCGTCTTTGGGCGAGAACGCGATTGTTTTTCCATTGCGGCCATCCATAAAATGCGGGAAAGCGCCGTGATGTTTTTCGGCGGTCTCTAGAAAGCCGACAACTTTTTCAATCTGCGCCTGCGTATCCTCTGGTGTGATCCAGCCGCGCGATGTACCTGCCAGCAGGGCCATAATGCCAAAGCCTGTGCCGCCTGTGGTGACGCAATCAAGATCATAGGCGTTGTTTTTTGGTATATCGCTGCGCTCCCGCGCCATGCCGCTGACGGGGTGGGCGAAGTCGGTGAAATAGCGCAGCGTTTGTTGCTGCACCGTATCCAGTAAGGCATCATCCGACAGGCCCTTGATAGTGGGGGGCCGCTGGTGTGTGCTGCGATTAAAATCCTTGTGTGACATAGGCTCTAGTATACCAGATTCCCCTCTAAACCCGCTATACGCGGATTATTGATAAAAATCAGTGCTCTACGCATATTTTTTCTGTAGTCTGGCGCGCAGGAGCATGCGAGAGAAATGGATCAGAATACTATCAAATCTTATCTGCCCTGGGTGGTGGCTTCCGCCCTTTTTATGCAGCAGCTGGATTCTACTATCGTAAATACGGCCGTACCTGCCATGGCAGATAGTCTGGCTGTTACGCCGCTGAGTTTGAAAGCGGTGGTTGCCAGTTATATTCTGACACTTGCCGTTTGTATTCCCTTAAGCGGCTGGATGGCGGATCGTTTTGGCACGCGCCGCGTCTTTTTCACGGCGGTGGCTGTTTTTACTTTCGCCTCGGCACTTTGCGGTATGGCGGTCAATGTACCCATGTTGGTGGCAGCACGCGTGTTACAGGGCGTGGGTGCTGCCATGATGATGCCTGTTGGCAGAATTGCCATTATCCGCACCTTCCCGAAATCCGAATTGTTGCGGGCCATGAACTTTGTGATTATCCCCGCGCTCTTGGGCCCTCTACTGGGGCCAACGGTGGGCGGGTTGATTGTGCATTGGCTGTCATGGCGGGAGATTTTCTTTATCAACATCCCCTTCGGTCTGATTGCACTGTTCTTGATCTATCGCTACATGCCGGATTATCGCGGTGCGCAACATCGGCCGCTGGATGTCATGGGGCTATTGCTTTTTGGTACAGGCACGGCACTGCTGTCTTGGCTGCTGGAGGTCTTTGGCGAGCATTATATTGATACCATGACAGCGGTTATGTTGTTCTGTCTGGGGCTTGTGCTGCTGGCGGTTTACGCATGGCGGGCCTTGCGCGTGGCATATCCTTTATTACGTTTATCGTTGTTTAAATTGCGTACCTTCCGCGTGTCGGTCGCCGGTGGTTTTGTTACACGGCTGGGAGTAGGCGGCATGCCGTTTTTATTGCCGTTGTTTTATCAAGTAGGTCTTGGCATGCCTGCGTGGAAATCTGGCTTGCTGATGATGCCGACAGCGGCAGCAGCGATGGGCATGAAAATGATCGTCACCAGAATTTTGCGCCGCTTCGGCTATCGCACAGTATTGATTGTGAATACGCTGATGATTGGGCTTACCATCTGCACCTTCTCTTTTGTCTCTGTCGCCACGCCTGTTGTTTTGATTGTGCTCTTGGCATTGGCGCAGGGGTTATTCAATTCGCTGCAGTTTTCCAGCATGAACTCTATGGCCTATGCCGATATAGAAGCAGAGGACACAAGTATGGCCAGCACCATGGCCAGCTCCTTTCAGCAATTGTCGATGAGCTTCGGCCTTGCCTGCGGGTCACTGGTGGTCGCGGCGTATCTGGGGGATATGCCACAAACAGATCAGGCCGCTGTGGTGCAAGCGCTGCATTACACCTTTTGGACGCTGGGCGGGCTCACGATTTTGTCATCCTTGTCGTATTGGTCTTTGCGTCCGAATGATGGCGCCAGTGTGAGCGGTGCACTGGACAAGACCGTCTGACGGCTTGGTTAGTTTTTATAATGCACCGTGCAGGATGGATTGGGCGTTTGTTTTATTCATAACAATGCTGCGCGCCCGTTATTAATTGCACTCACGCGGGAAACTACCGTATAGTTTACTCAGCGCGTTTACGTGAAGTTTGTCGCGCAAGCATATGGAATTAATGTGAAATTTTTTCGAAAATGTTGTGTTTTTCGCTATACCTTGTCAGCGCAGTCAGCTACCAAAATCTGCACTGCAATCGCAGATAAAGTAGGTGTTTGATTGATGGGCAAATTTAGACTGCCGATGTTTGCGACACTTACTGGCAAAATTATTTTGCTGGCCTTCTTATATATTGCCACAGGTAAGCTGGGCCTGCTGCTGGCGGTCCCGCCGGGTTATGCCACAATTATCTGGCCGGCATCGGGGATTGCCATTGGCATGCTGCTCTTGCACGGGTGGCGTATATGGCCCGGGGTTTTTCTTGGCGCCTTTATTCTCAATTGTATTGTTTCAAGCGCCTACGTGCCAGAAATGGGCTGGGTTACGTCCAAAGTTTTGACGGCAGCGGGGATTGCCGCGGGCTCGACATTGCAGGCACTGCTGGGGCGTTGGTTGGTCGTGCGCGTTTTCGGCCTGCCGCTGTCACTGCGCCATGTCAGCCAGTTTTTTAAACTTTTGATGCTGTGCGGCCCGCTGGCCTGTTTGGTGGCCGCTAGTGTCGGTGTGATGACGTTGTTTTTGACAGGCGCTTTGCCTGCCGCCAACATGGCAGAAAACTGGTGGACGTGGTGGCTGGGGGATATGGTTGGCGTGATTGTCTTCCTGCCGCTTGTGCTGGTAGCGCCTGGCCACAAGGGTTTGGTGCACTGGCGCGGCCGCGCGGTCGGCACGTTGCAGGCTTTATCCATGTTGGTGTTAATCATGCCGCTGGGATTGACGTTTTATTCATGGAAGATTGTGTCCGAGAATATACATCAGCAAGGTATTGTAAAATTTTCATCTCTGGCGCTGGAAAGTGAAAAGGCATTGCAGCATCGTGTGGATTCATATGCCCATGCGTTGTTAGGTGGTGTTGGATTCTTTGAGGGGATGGAGCATGTCACGCGGGAAAGCTGGCGTGAGTATGTCGATACAATTAATATTAAAAAAAGTTTTCCGGGGATTAACGGCATTGGCTATGTCGCGGATGTGAAACCGAGGGATCTGCAATCCTTTATCGCACAAATGCGCGCGGATGATGCGCCACATTTTGAAGTACATCCACCTGTCGAAGATAGACCTTATTACGTCATTCAGTATATAGAACCATTTAAAGATAATGCGCTGGCGCTGGGGCTGAATATTGGCTTTGAAAACCATCGTCAGGCGGCGGCAGAAAAGGCGCGTGATACAGGTATAGCCGCGATTACCGAGCGTATTACGCTCGTACAGGATGATGAAAAAACACCCGGATTCTTATTGCTGCGTCCGTTGTATCAGCAAGGGGTTGCCCTTAATACACAGGCAGATCGCCGTGCAGCTTTGCGCGGTTGGGTCTATGCGCCGTTTATTGGTAAAGAGTTTTTGCGAGATCTGACAGCAAGTCAGGGAAAATTGCTTAATTTAAGAGTGTACGATGGCGGCGTCGAGAGTCCGGAAACGTTGATCTATAGTAGCGATAAATCTTTAAATCCCAGAGTGGCGACACATCGCATCACAAAACAGATTGATGTCATGCAGCATAAATGGCTGCTGGTATGGGAAAGTACGATGGCCTTTGAACAGGCGGAAAGCAGTGATGCGCCTTTGTTTATTTTGGTCGGCGGCCTGTTGTTTACGGGCATGTTTGCGATATCAATCATGCTGCTTTTACTGCGCCGTGCAGAAACAATGGAATGGATGACGGAAGAGCGCCCATTTCTTGTTCCGGCGATTGTATTCCTTGTGACGGCGCTATTGTCTTATTACATGTATAGCGCGCTCAAGCTGCGTGAGCTTTCGTACATTAAGGGTGTTGTAGAAGAACAATCACAAAAGATTGATCAACTGATTTCTTTTCAGGTCTCGGAAAAATTATTGGCGATTAAGCGCATGGCCCAGCGCTGGGAAGCAGCCGGCGGTACGTCGCGTGCGGAATGGACGGTCGATGCCATTAATTACGTAAGCCAAATTCAAGGCTTGCGCACAGTCGAGTGGGTAGATGACAGCTATCATGTGCGCTGGGTTGTCCCAATAAAAGGAAATGAAAAAGCCGTCGGGTTGAACATTGTTTTTGATAATGAACGTAAAGAGGCATTGGATGGTGCTGCGCATGCGCGTCATCTGACTGTAACGCCGCCGTTAGATCTAGTGCAGGGCTATACGGCCTTTATCGTTTATGCGCCGATTCGCTATAGAAGCAAGTTTGATGGTTTTATTGCCGGAATTTTTGAGGTTGAGGCATTTTTGCAGGCGCTATTGGCAGATAGTGTGACAAATAACTACGCGGTATATCTATCGGCAGCCGGAAAAGAGTTTTATAAAAACGATGTCGCAGACGTGGCTCAGGTTCTTGAGTGGAGCGTTGAGAAAAGTATCCAGGTGCAAGATGCGCATTGGGTTCTGCGCGTCGTACCCACGCAACGCTTTGTACAGAGCCAACTTTCAAACC
>JBGTNC010000283.1:0-6865 GCA_041743265.1 Alphaproteobacteria bacterium
CCGTGATCTTGCGCACAGCCGGTGTTTCCCGCTCCAAGGCCGAGATCAAACGCGATCTGGATTATTTACTGCGCCTGTGGGACCAAATCCGCGAATTGACGCTGAAATCGACAGCCCCTGCCCTGATCTATGAAGAAGGCAACCTGATCAAACGCGCCATCCGTGACCTGTACCGCCGTGAAATCGACGAAGTACACGTGGCTGGCGAAGAAGGCTACAAGACCGCAAAAGAATTCATGCGGACCCTGATGCCAAGCCATGCGTCGCGCGTACAGCAATATAAAGAAGATTCCATCCCGCTGTTTTTCCGCTACCAAGTGGAAAGCCAGATTGATGAAATCCACAATCCGACGGTACACTTGAAATCCGGCGGCTATATTGTGATCAACCCGACAGAAGCGCTTGTTTCCATCGACGTGAACTCCGGCCGTGCGACAAAAGGCCGCCACATCGAAGAAACCGCGATGAAAACCAATATGGAGGCCGCCGAGGAAATCGCCCGCCAAGTGCGGCTGCGTGACCAAGGTGGCCTGGTCGTTATCGACTTTATCGATATGGAAGACCGCCGCAATAACCGTCTGGTCGAGCGCAAAATGCGCGATGCCATGGCGGGTGACCGCGCACGGATCCAGCTGGGGCGCATTTCTGCCTTTGGCCTGATGGAGCTGTCGCGTCAGCGTTTGCATCCGTCTCTGGTCGAAACCAACTTTGAAATCTGCAAGCATTGCAGCGGCGTGGGCGTTGTCCGTACGGTGGAAACCACCGGCGTGATGGTCTTGCGTGCGATTGAAGAAGAAGGCCTGCGCGGCCGTGCATCGGAGCTGCGCGTCAGCGTCCCTGCCGAAATTGCGCTGTACATCTTCAACAACAAGCGTGAAATGCTGGCGGACATTGAAAAGCGTTACAACTTGCGCATTTTCATCCATGCTGATGACAAACTGATTAAACCGAACTACACCATCGAAGTTTCCCGCTCCAACGGGCAACAACCGGTACGTCAACAACGCCAACAACTGGCGCCGGTGAAATCGGTTGATATGTCGGACATGCCGGATATTGATCCATCCGATATCACGGATGATTCAACCATTGCCGATGACGATAGCAGTGACGATCAAAGCAGCGATAACAACCGCAGCACCCGCAATGATCGCGGTGGCCGTGGTGGCGAGCGCAACAATGACCGTAGCAGCACAGGCGCAGATGGTGAACGCCGTCGTGGTCGTCGTGGTGGTCGTAACCGCCGTGGTGGTCGTGACCGCGACAACCGTGGCCCACGCCCCCCCCGTGATGGCAATGCAGCACCTGATCAAGCGGCAGCCGCCACAGATCAACCTGCTCCATCCGGTGACAGCGCTGCCCCACAGCCACAAAAGCAACAACAACCCCGTTCACCGCAAGCCAGCGCTGAAGGAGGCCAAGACAATAACGAACGTCAAGGCCGTCGTCGTCGCCGTCGTGGTCGTCGCGGGGGCCGTGATCGTGGCCCGCGTGATGATAACAACGCAGGCGGCAATAGCAGCGAAGGCGGCAATGGCCCTGCGCAACAAAGCAGCCAGCCAAGCGGTAATCCATCTGCTGGGCCATCTGGCGGTCAATCCTCCGGCCCGCAAAACGGGGGCCAAGACCGCCCGCGTGATGCACAGCCCGCACAGCGCGTTGCAAATGGTGGTGGCAACAGCCGCCGCGAAAGCAGCGGCGACAGCGATGCCGACAAAGCACAGCGCAAAGGCTGGTGGAAACGCCTGACCGAATAAGACGGATAAACGACAAACAAAAACCCCGGCCTTTATGTGCCGGGGTTTTTTGTATCTTGAAATATGCGGGAGCTTACTTAGGCCTCATCCTCGGGTGCGGCAAGTGCCGCAGGTTTTACACCACTATGGCCCAGCGGTAAGCGACAAATGACCGTCGTGCCTACCCCTTCGCGGCTTTCAATAGCCACATCGCCGCCGTGCAATTGCACAATACTCTTTACCAGTGACAGGCCAAGACCTGCCCCGCCGCGACGATGCGCCTTGCGGCTGCGGATACGTTCAAACGGTGTAAACACATGCTGCAAATCATCCGCCGGAATACCCATGCCGGTATCGCGCACGCTGATTTCGACAGTTTTGTCTTTCACGGCTGCCGCCACAGTGAGCAAACCGCCACTGGGGCTATAATTGATGGCATTACTAATCAGGTTCAACAAAACCTGTTTCATGCGGCGTTCATCGGCAAAGATGACGACCTCATCGGGGCATTGCACATACATTTCAATTTTCTGTTTACGCGCCCATTCTTGGGTCAGATGCGTGACCTGCTCGATCAATCCGCGCACTTTCACTTCAGCTGGGTAGAGTTTCAGGTAACCCGCTTCGATGGTGGACAGATCCAGAATATCATTCACAAGCGATACCAGCCGTTGTCCGGCCTCGATCATGTTAGAGGTATATTCAAGCTGGCGTTCGTTCAGCTGGCCGAAATACTGGTGATGCAGCATCTCGGTAAAGCCCATGATGGCGTTGAGCGGTGTACGTAACTGATAGGATACGTTAGCCAAAAAGTCTGTTTTCAAACGCTCGGCTTCTTCAAGCGCAGCGTTCTTTTCCATCAAGGCCTGTTCGACTTTTACCGTATCGGTAATATCAAACCACGCATTCAAAATATTACCATCTGGCAAAGGCACCACGGAATATTCCAGCACAGAGCCATCATCGCGTTCAATCCGACCACGGCGCGCTTCGCGTTCCAGCGCATTGCCAAGGATGGTATTTTTCATCTCCGGCCATTCGGCAGGGGTAAAGAAACGGCCAGCGCGTTCCAGCAGTTGCGTAATATGCGGGTTGCTGTCCAACTCAAGCTCGGTCAGCATCCACATACGGGCAAAAGATTCGTTCGACAGCTTCAAGCGACCATCTTCACCGTAAACGGCAATACCCTCGGCCAGATTATCCAGCGTTTCGCGCTGCACGGCGATCAAGGTGTTGTAAGAACTTTCCAACTGCAGGTGGCTGGTGACATCTTCCATTGTCAGCAGCAAGCCGCCCATGGGGCGCGGCACAACAATCATGCGTACCACCGTGCCATCGGGCAGGTATTGCATTTCTTCGTGCGGTTCCAGCAACGACGTAAAGCGGCTGACCCATTGCTGTTTATATTGCTTATAATCTGCCTGTTCGGGAATTTTGCGTAGCTCCCGCAGTTTTTCAATCAGCTCGCCGATTTTGGGGCGCGTATCCATCCACGTGCCTGACATACCTGTCAGCTGTTCGTAGGATGAATTATAAAATTCCAGCTTTGTATCGACATCGAACATGGCAATGGCAGTGCGCAATTGTTCCAGCGTTTCTCGCTGTGAGGCGGAAAGGCGATCAAAGGATGTCTCCCACTCCTCTTCCTTGGTCACATCCAGCGCCAAGCCCACCACACGCTTTTCTTGCGGCATGGGCACTTCGGTCAGCTCATACAATTTGCGCTGGCCTTCGACAATCATATGGCCGCGCAGATTTTGCGGCACCAGCTTTGCCATGGCACGTTGTGCCAAAATACGCTGCGTCACTTCATTGCGCGCGGCGCCTGTCAACGGTAATTCTTTTTGGTCAGCCACAGCACCAACAGCAGTGTCATCAACAATGCGGGCATAGACTTTGTTGCACCATGTCAGGTCCAACGCGTTATCGCGCATCCAAACCGGAAAGGGCAGCGCGTTGAGGGAGGAGCGCAACTCCGCTTCGCGTTTTTCCACGCGGGCGACCTCATCCATCGCTTGGGTTTCTTTTTGCGCAATATCGGAAATGTCCATGGCCCAGATGACCGAGAAAATCTGCCGCCCCTGCTGGATCACGCCACGTTTGCCGAAAATTTTCAGGGCCGTTTTGCCGCCCTTGGTATGCAAACGAATTTCGAAATGTTCGCCGAAATGCTGCAAGCGGTCATAGAGCCCTTCAAGGGCTGCGGCATCGCCTGGCGTGAGGCCAGATTGAATATCTTGCAGGCTATCCACTTTTTCCAAACCGAAAAGCGGGCAAAAATGCGCAGACATCGCCTGCACGCCGTCTTGGTCCCAGCCGCAATATTCCAGCGGAATGGCACGGGAGAAAGCCTCCAGCCTGTCATATTGACGCGATAGGCGGCGTTTTTCGCGCCGCACGGGCACAAAAACATCAATCAGCCTGTCGAAAAACGACAGCTTCGGCTCGGCCGGCGGTGCGGCATCGGTATGTGGATCTGCCCCTGTCACACATGCATGTTAAAACGCTTCCCTCGTCGGAACAAGGGAAGCGTTTGTAACAACTCGAAAAATTTAAGTTGACGGTAGATTAATAGCGATAGTGATCCGGTTTGTACGGGCCTTTGGCTTCCATACCCAGATACTCGGCTTGCTTTTCCGTAAGTTCCGTCAGTTTCACGCCCAGTTTACCCAAGTGCAGGCGGGCCACTTTTTCATCCAGATGTTTGGGCAGCACATAAACTTTGTTTTCATAGTTTTTGTGGTTGTTCCAAAGTTCCAGCTGCGCCAATACCTGATTGGTAAAGGAGGTGGACATCACGAAGCTCGGGTGGCCTGTGGCACAACCCAAATTCACCAGACGGCCTTTGGCCAGAACGATGAGGCGTTTGCCATCGGGGAAAATCACTTCATCTACTTGCGGCTTCACTTCTTCCCATTTGTAGTTTTTCAGGGTTTCGATTTGAATTTCGCTGTCGAAGTGACCAATGTTGCACACAATGGCGCGGTCTTTCATCTCACGCATGTGATCCAGCGTGATCACATCCACGTTACCTGTGGCGGTGACGAAGATATCACCTTGTGATGCAGCTTCTTCCATGGTGGTGACTTGATAGCCTTCCATCGCGGCTTGCAGCGCGCAGATAGGATCCACTTCTGTCACCAGAACGCGGGCACCTTGTGTGCGCAGGGACGCGGCGGAGCCTTTGCCCACATCACCATAGCCACAAACGACGGCAACTTTACCGGCAACCATCACGTCAGTTGCGCGTTTGATACCGTCTACCAGGCTTTCGCGGCAGCCATAGAGGTTATCGAACTTGGATTTGGTCACGCTGTCATTGACGTTAATGGCAGGCACTTTCAGCTCGCCCTTTTTCGCCATTTCGTACAGGCGATGCACGCCTGTGGTGGTTTCTTCGGAAAGACCTTTGATGTCTTTCAGGATTTCAGGATATTTTTGGTGGATCAGCAAAGTCACGTCGCCGCCGTCATCCAAAATCATGTTCGGTGTCCAGCCGTTCGGACCTGTTACGGTTTGTTCGATGCACCACCAGAATTCTTCTTCTGTCAGACCTTTCCACGCGAAGACGGGAACGCCAGCAGCAGCAACGCCCGCAGCTGCATGATCTTGTGTGGAGAAAATGTTGCAAGAAGACCAGCGCACTTCCGCACCCAGCGCGGTCAATGTTTCAATCAACACCGCTGTTTGAATGGTCATGTGCAGGCAGCCCACAATGCGGGCACCTTTCAAGGGGGCTTTGCCTTTGAATTCTTCGCGCAGCGCCATCAGGCCCGGCATTTCAGTTTCGGCAATTGCAATTTCTTTGCGGCCCCAATCAGCCAGCGACATGTCTTTTACTTTGAAGTCGCCCGTTGCGTCCTGTTTTACCTGCGCCATTGTCATTACTTTCTCCTTGCCGCTGATGTGCGGCATTTACGTTAAAAACTGGCCCTAAAATAGGGGAAATGGCCAAAAACTCAAGCCGAAAACAGCGTTTTAACCGATCATGGCTGAAATTCATCCACAATCGACACAATCTGATCCGGTTCGTACTGGTTCATGACATGACGGGCATGATCTGTGGCGGCCTGCATGGTCATGGACCTGATTCGCTGCTTCAAACGCGGCAGTGCCGCAGGGCCTACGGAAAATTCACGAATGCCAAGGCCCATGAGCAAAGCCGTGTATTTCGGATCCGCCCCCATCTCTCCGCAGATACTGATAGGAATGCCCGCACGTTTCGCGGCCTCTACCGTAAATTCAATCAGGCGCAGCACCGCAGGGTTCAGCGGATTATAAAGAGCCGCCACCTGATCATTGCCGCGATCGATGGCCACCGTGTACTGCACAAGATCATTCGTGCCCAGCGCGAAGAAGTCAGACACCGCTGCCAGACTATCTGCCGATAAGGCAGCCGCTGGAATTTCGATCATAGTGCCAAGCGGAGGGATTTTCTCTGGCAGTGCGGCACCTTCGGCTTTCAAATCCTGATAGCATTTACGCAGCATGGCGCGTGCTTGTTCAACCTCGGACGCTGTTGTCACCATCGGCAGTAAAATTTTAACAGGCCCCAATGCTGCCACGCGCAACATGGCGCGGAACTGTGCCGCCAGCAAATGCGGCTGTTTTAAAGACAGGCGAATGGCCCGCAGGCCCAGCGCCGGATTGGTGGCTTCTGCCAACCAAGGGCCGACAGCGCGGGCAATTTTATCACCGCCAATATCGAGGGTACGGAAAGTCACCGACTTGCCTTCCATCGCCCGCACCACTTGGGCCATTTGCAAAAACTGTTCTTCTTCATCTGGCAAAACGGTGCGGTTCATAAACAAAAATTCTGTGCGGAACAGGCCAATACCATCAGCCCCCGTCACACGGATCGAATCCGTATCGCGCGGCAGTTCCAAATTGGCCCGCAAGGTAATGGCGGTACCATCTAATGTTTCGGCGGGGACAGATTGTAACTTACCCAAATCATCGTGCGTGGTTTGAATATCCGCTTGCCGCGCCTGATAGGTTGCCAGTGTTTCGGGTGTGGGGTTTAAGATCAAAACACCGTTCACGCCGTCTACAATGGCCATGACGCCATGGCCGGTATGATCCAGCAATTCTTCATCCAGCGACAAAACAGCCGGAATACCAAGGCTGCG
>JBGTNC010000284.1:0-2941 GCA_041743265.1 Alphaproteobacteria bacterium
GCTGATATGCTTGACCTTTCCGGCTTTTGCTTCTAATTAAAATACCCAAGATAAAAGCCAGAATACCGGAAAATAAAGACCATGACCGTTCGCCATATATATGTCGCCCCGCACCCCGTGCTGAAAACACCCGCCAAACCTGTCGAAGGTGGCGTCACGGATGAATTACGCGCACTGCTGGATGATATGCTGGATACCATGTATGCCGCCAAAGGCATCGGGCTTGCCGCACCCCAGATCGGCGAAACACGCCGCGTGATGGTGATTGATGTGGAGCAGAGAGAAAACGAAGAAGACAGCAAGCGCGGCAATCCCCTGTGCTTTGTAAACCCCGAGGTTGTCTGGGCATCAGAAGATCTGAATACATACGAAGAAGGCTGCCTGTCTATTCCGGGTCAATACGCTGATGTAGACCGCCCTGAAAAAGTGCGTGTAAAATACCTAGATTATGATGGTAAAGAGCAGGAACTGGAAGCCGATGGCATTCTGGCCACCTGTATCCAGCATGAGATTGACCACCTCGACGGTATTTTATTCGTCGACCATATTTCCAAGCTGAAACGTGACATGCTGTTACGCAAGCTGAAAAAATGGACCAAAGAAAACGCCGAAGACATCAAGGACACACATATACTGCTATGAAAACATCATCCACACGCTACAGCACCCATTTCGGCGTTTACGCCCTTGTTTATAACGATGCACGCGACAGCCTGCTGCTGATCAAAAAAGTGCGCGGCTGCTACGCGGGCATGTACGATCTGCCGGGTGGCGCGATGGAACCGCATGAGCTGCTGGAAGAAACACTGACGCGCGAAGTATTCGAAGAAACCGGCTGCTATGTCACCAAAAGCCATCAGCTGGGCGCGTTCAGCGCTTTGTATCCCTTCATCGAAAACGATGGCCTGCCCAAAACACTGCGCCATCTGGCGGCATTGTATGAAGCAGAAATTGCCGGTGACCCGCTGGCCTTCGTTGAAAACGATCAGGCTTGCGTTTGGGTACCGTTAAAAGACATCACGGCCAAAAACACCGTGCCGCTGGCCCTGCTTGCGCTCAATAAAAACGCTGGCAAAGCGGCGTGATGCCATGTTGCGCGGGTTGATCGACAGCTACACACCATTCAATGCTGAAGAAAATGCAATCGCCCAACAACTGCGCCAGTTTCTGGACATGTCCGATAATGCATATGACCGCAATAATCTGGTCGCCCATGTGGTGGCGGATGCCTGGATTATTAATCCGGCGCGCAGCCATGTTTTGTTGATCGAACACGCGCTTAATCATTTCTGGATGGCACCGGGCGGGCATTGCGATGGTGATCCCGATGTCCATGCAGGTGCGCTGCGCGAAGTTGCCGAAGAAACGGGCGTCACCGCGCTGACCCCTTTATTGGGCGGCGGGTTGTTTGATCTACATTCAGGCCATGTATCCTTGCGCCACAAAGACTGGGGGATTGAACCCACGCATGTGCATTTCGATGTTTGCTTTGCCTTTGAAGCGGATGACCAAGTACCGCTGACCGTATCGCATGAAAGCACCGGATTGAAATGGATGGCACTTGATACGCTGTCCCAGCAAAACTTCTTCCCCGGCCACCAGCGCCGCGTGGATAAAACGCTGGCCGGTTGGCTGGATGCCGCAAAGGCACAACGCGCATGACACACCAAAAGCGCAAAGTTATTTTTATGGGTACGCCGGATTTCGCCGTCGCCGCCCTCAATGCTTTGTACGATGCAGGGCATGAAATTATTGCCGTGTATTCGCAGCCGCCGCGACCTGCTGGCCGCGGGCATAAACTGCAACTCTCCCCCGTACATAAACGCGCTGAAGAATTGGGGCTGAGTGTTTATCACCCGCAAAGCCTGAAAAAAGATGCACAAGCCCGCGCCGATTTTGCAGCCCTCAAAGCAGATATCGCCGTTGTTGCCGCCTATGGTTTGATTTTGCCGCAGGACGTATTGGATGCGCCCGCATTTGGCTGCATCAACATTCACGCATCGCTCTTACCACGCTGGCGCGGGGCGGCCCCCATCCAGCGCGCCATCATGGCAGGCGATATCGCCAGCGGTGTTTGCATCATGCAGATGGAAGCAGGCCTTGATACCGGCCCCGTCTTGCTGCAAGACAGCCTGCCGATTACAGAGATCACGACCGCACAAAGTCTGCACGACGGTTTGGCTGCCATTGGCGCCACCTTGATTGTGCAAACACTGGATCAGCTGGAAACATCCGCCCCCGTGACGCAGCCCGAAGAAGGCGTGACCTATGCGCATATGCTGTCCAAAGACGATGGCCGCATTGACTGGCAGCAAAGCGCGGTGGAGATTGAACGCCAGCTCCGCGCCCTCACCCCTTGGCCCGGGGTCTGGACGACATGCAAGGGCGAGCGCCTGAAAGTGCTGGCGGTCAGCATCGAAAGCGCAGACGGCAATCACGGCAAAGCGGGCGTCATCATCGACCGCCATTTTGTGGTGGCCTGCGGGACGGGCAGTTTAAAACTTGTCACCGTCCAGCCTGAAAACCGCAAAGCGATGGAAGGCTTGTCTTATATCAACGGCAGCCACATTAATATTGGCGAGGCACTGGTATGACACAACGCTGGAAGCTGATCGTTGAATACGACGGCACGGATTTTTGCGGCTGGCAGCGACAAAAAGACCAGCCCAGTGTGCAGGGCACAATCGAAACGGCTATCCAGAAATTCTGCGGCGAGAATATTGTCGTGCATGCGGCAGGCCGCACAGATTCCGGCGTGCATGCGCTGGGGCAAGTCATTCATATCGATATCGAACGCAAAACAGATATTAAATCTGTACGCGATGCCATCAATGCCTATATGCGCCCCTTGCCTGTATCAATTTTAAGTGCAGAGCCTGTGCCGCAACATTTCCATGCACGGTTTAGCGCCAAAAAGCGTACCTATTGCTATCGCATCCTG
>JBGTNC010000285.1:0-5652 GCA_041743265.1 Alphaproteobacteria bacterium
ACAGCCACTGCGGCCGCAGTAACATAAGGGGCCGGGGTACTCACAAATTTTTGTATCTGTTGTGAAGTAATGATCCGCCAGTGTGTCGGTGACAGCGGGGGCTGCTTCAAAAGCAATGTTTGCAGGTGCTGCAGCTATGCGCGGGTAAGGCAACGGATTGTGTCCCCATTCACCGCCTATGGCGTTCAGGCCGCGGTGAGCTTTGCCATCTATTGCAATGCCGCCGCCGCAGCCTGTGCCAATAATCACCGCGAAAACGAGATGTGCCCCTTGTGCTGCGCCATCTACTGCTTCGGATACGGCAAAACAATTGGCATCGTTTTCCATGCGGATATCACGCCCCAATGCTTGCGTGACATCTTGCTGCAAAGGCTTTGCATTGACCCATGTGGAATTCGCGTTTTTAACAAGCCCTGTTTCGGCAACAATGGTGCCGGGGATGCCGATGCCGACGGTGCCTGTGCGGCCCAGTGTTTCTTCTGCCTGTTGCACCAGATTTTTAAAAATGCGGATGGTGCCATCGTAATCATCCCGCGCAGTCGGCACACGGTGGCGGTAAAGCTCTTTACCGTTTTTCTGGTCAAGGCAGATAATTTCCGTCTTGGTGCCGCCAAAATCAATGCCGATACGCATGGAGGTTCTTTCAAGAAGATGTGAGGGTTTTGCCAAGGCTTGCCAGTATACCCTGATACAGCGCCACGCAAGCAGCGGCCTTGTTGTCGGTTATATCTTCCGTGCTGCGGCCGTAAGCATCGATATAGCGGGTGATGTCGTCTTCGCGGCAAATGCCTTCTTGCACTTCGCGCACAACGCAAGGCGCGCTGGATAAATTTGCCATGCAGTGAATGGCGCCTTGGGGGATGTGTATATCCTGTCCGGCGGAGAGGGTTATTTTCCGGTCATCAACCAGCACTGTCAATTGGCCTGCTATTACCTTCCAGTATTCACGGCGCAGGGTATGTGATTGTAAGGATAAAACCTGCCCGGCATCGACGCGGATTTCTTTTTCGCAGATTTCTTCGTCCGCCGCATTCTTTCCAACGGCTGTAACGGTGTAAGACCCCCAAGGGCGCGTATCACAATCGCCGACTTGATAGGGTTTGAACCCGCTATGCTCGGCGCAGTCTTTTGTATCTGGCATCATATCCCCTTTTGCAGCCTATGTTTCATCAAGAACATGGCGCGGCACGCAGGGGTTGTCAATGTTGTTGGGGCCCTTTGCTGTGTTGTTTACGGGCAGGTGATGCGCTTTGCTTCATATGCCGCGCAGCTTGGAGCAGGGCGGGGGTTGCCGATAAAAGTGTGACACGCGCTGCCAATGCGGGATGTGATTTTTGCAAAGTTGCAATTTTATCGGCAACATCCGGTAAAGTATCTGTTAGCAGTAATCTATCCAGCACGGGTTGAGCGGAAGTTGTTTCGGTGCTGAGTATTTTCTCCAAAGCTGTGCCTGACAGTATGCCATGTGATGCACAGGCGGTCACAGATTTGGCGCCTTTTTCTTTCAAGAGTTTTGCGGCATTCAGTATTGTGGATCCGCCATCAATCATATCATCAATGATCACACAGTCTTTGCCACGTACATCGCCTTTAAAGTTGGTAATTTTTGTATCGCTGACACCTGTGTGCGTCTTGGCGATGTGAAACAGCAAATGATCCGCACTGTCGCCGAACAGTGCTTGCGCCAGTCTTCTGGCGCGGTTTTGTCCTTCATCTCCGGCTTTATCTGCACCATCAGGTGCGCCGACGATCAGTTGTGCGGGGTCGTGCCCTGCCATGGCTTTAATGTCATCGGCAAAAAGTGTTGTGGAGGACACGGTTTTAAAATCATCCCCGAAGACATCTTTATAGGCTTTGATGGCGGCTTGCGAATGCGGGGTCATTGTAATAACAGCATCAGCGCCTGCGGATTTTAGTTGTGTGGCCAGAAAGCTGGCGCCCAATGAAACGAAGCGTTCATCAAAGGCGCGGTCTTGGCGCATCAGTGGTGCGAAGGGCATGATGACGGTGATGCGTCCAGCTCCATATGCACGCAAGGTATGCACCATCATCAACGTATGCGTCATGGTATCAGTGCCGGATTGCAGCACAATCACATCGCGCCCTTTAATCTTTTGGTCGTTGTCATCAAAACGTGTCTGCTCTTTGGGAAAAAGTTCGACAAACGGCTCTCCGCTGACAAAGGTGCCGATGCTGGCAGGGATGCAATCGATTCCCTGCTGCGTGGCGATGGCGGTGCTATCCGCATTTGTTTTGTTTCCTATTAAAATCAATGGCTTATTTTTCATTTTTTTGCTCTTTTTTTCGTGACTTGACTTCGTTATGCTCATATAATAGATATATATACTCAAAATGTAGATATATAGGCAAGCCTTAAAAACGGCACAGCGCAGAAAAGAAAGAAAAAGCCATGGGTTTCATCGCACAAAATTACAACATCGCGCAGACAACGCCGCTGATGACAGACAAATACCATTTCACCACAGCCTATGCTTACTGGCTGGAAGGTCGCGCAGAAAACCCGGGCGTTTTTTATATGTTTGGCCGTAAAGAAGCAACGGGCAGCGGCTATACCGTGGCCGCAGGTCTTGAGGGTGTGATTGATATTGTTAAACGCTGGCAGGAACATGGCTTGCTGCCGGATGATCTGGATTATCTGCGTAGCCTTAAGACACCCGCAGGCAAGCAACAATTCCCCGAAGCGTTTATTGATTACCTGTCGAATATGGATTTCAAATTGAAAATCGATGCTGCACCCGAAGGCACAGTGTTCTTCCCGCAAGAGCCTGTTTTGCGTGTGGAAGGTCCGATGGCGCAGGTCAAGATGCTGGAATCCGTGGCGCTGTGCCTCTTGAACGGTCATAGCGCTTACGCAACGCAAGGCGCACGCCAAAGCGATGTGATTGAACGTGAAATGCAAAACGGCTCCCCCACAGGCGCTGCCAGTGTGCAAGGTTTGCGCCGTGGCCCCGGTTTAGGTGCTTCGATTGAAGCATCGCGTAGCTTGGGCCTGGGCGGCTATACCACCACCTCTACGGGCATGGCGGCAAAATCCTTTGCGCAAGCCTTCGCGGGCACGATGGACCACGCGTGGATCATGACGCATGAAGCTGAAATCGGTCAGGTATCCCTGTCGGGTTTGAAAAAACTGCAAGCGGCAGGTGATATGCCTGCGTTGCGTCAAGCATTGAAAAAAGATGCCTTCCGCAGCTTCGCCTTGGCGCATCCGGAAAGCGGTATTTTGCTGGTGGATACGTATGACCCGGTGCAAGGGCTGGAAAATGCCATCACGGTGATCAAAGAATTGCGCGCGGCAGGCGAAGGTCAACATTACGGCGTGCGTTTCGACAGCGGCGATATTGTAGCCTATTCCAAATTGGCGCTGCGCCGCTTTGCCGAAGAAGGTTTCGTGGACGGGTTGGACAGTGCTGCCGTTAAAGGTATGACAGATGCCGATCTTTTGAAACACGCGGATAAATGCAGCGTATTTTGTGCCGCCGCAGATGGTATTGATGAATATAGCGCCCAGAAGATGCGCGAAGACGGTGCGTTTTTCAGTGCGTGGGGTATTGGTACTGCAGGTTCGCACGTACCACCGCTGGGCATGGTCTATAAAGTCGCCGCCGTCTACATGGATGTACTGGAAGGTAAAGAAATCCCCGGAGATGCAAAACTGACCCCCGTGATGAAAGTAGCGGCGCACGCGCCCGTAAAATCATCCAACCCGGGCCGCATCAATGCACGCCGGTATTACGATGCCGCAGGTAAATTGGCCGAAGTTGTGATTTATGATGAAACATTGGGCCTGGACGCTGCGGGCAAAATGGTAAACCTGCGCGATTTTGCCGATACAAAAAATGCGGATGCGCAGAAAACGTATCGCGATTTACTGGTGCCGGTTTTTGATGCGGACGGGCAGTATGTCTATAAAGCACCCGCACAAAAAGAAACCTATGCCGGCAGTGGCGAGATGACCACGGATTTGCAGGCCCTGACCGTTTTTGTCAAACAACAGCTGGATACTCTGCCGGAAGATGTACGCCTTGTGACCCGCAAGCGTGAAGACGATTTGAAAGACAGATTGCTTGCACTGTTTAATGCGGCGCAAAAACAAGGTGATGCCACGCTGCAGATTGACATGACTGCATTGGCGCAAAGCTTGCCCGCCGAACATGGTCATGTGCCCGTGTATCTTGATCAAAATCTATTCGCGCAACGTATGGCTTGTGAGCAAAAACATCTGGGTCATGCCAATGCGAATAACAAAGGTGTCGGCGATTACGCCGAACGCTTTGATGGTGGCAATACGCCTGTAGCTAAAAACAAAAAACCAAAAATTGGTTGAGCTATTAAAAACGAGATAAGGTTTAAGGATAGATAAAATGACAAAAAAAGCATTGTTGATTGTAGATGTACAAAACGGTTTCTGTCCCGGCGGTAATTTGGCGGTGCCAGAAGGCGATCAAGTTGTGCCCGTCATCAACCGCCTGATGGCGCAGGGCGGCTATGACCTTGTGGTCGCATCGCAAGATTGGCACCCCGCGGATCACGGTAGTTTCGCATCGCAACATCCCGGCAAGAATGTTTTTGAAATGGGCACCCTATCGGGCCAGCCACAAATGATGTGGCCGGACCATTGTGTGCAGGGAACAAAAGATGCCGCGTTTCACCCTGCACTGGATGTGCAGAAAATTGATTTTGTACAGCAAAAGGGCCTGAACAAGGCGGTGGATAGCTATTCTGCCTTTCGCGATAACGATCAGGCCGCGGTAACGGGGCTTGCCGATTATTTGAAAAAACAAGGCGTGACCGAGCTGCATGTCTGCGGCCTTGCCACGGAATATTGCGTCAAATTCTCCGCGCTGGATGCGGCCGCGATGTTGGCGGGTGTGAAAGTTGTTTTTGTGGAAGATGCCAGCCGTGGCCTTTCGCCTGATGCCGTGCGTGATGCCAAGGTTGAAATGGCCAAATCCGGTATTGCCATTGCACAATCGACCAGGCTGTTGCAACCTGTAAGAACCGTAAAACCCAAACAACCAAAGTTCGGACCATGAGCACAAAAACAGACGCAAAATCTTTTCCACTAAAAATTGCTTCCGCCAGCTGTAACCAGACAGGGGGCGACTGGCCACGCAACGTGGCCAATATCTGTCAGGCGATTGATCGTGCTGTCGCCGATGGCGCCGATATACTGGCGCTGGAAGAATTGGGTCTGTGCGGATATGAACGCGGTGACGACTTTTATTATTCAGACAATACAAAAACACATGAAATGCTGCAAATCATTGCCGATTATGCAGCAAGCCTTGACCCGAACCTTGTAATTTCCATCGGCCATCCTTGGTATTTCGCTGATAAAAACCTGCCCGAGCAACCGGAGCGCCGAAAGAACCCCATTTTCAACCGCATCAACAACAGCTTTAACGTGCAAAGCCTGATTGGCGGCGGTGAAATTATTTCCATGTCGGCTAAACGCTATTTGTTTAATTACGAACGCGGTTACGAGAAACGCCATTTCGAAGAATGGAGCGATGCGCTGGCTGATCGTTACGAGAACGAGCACGGCAAAGGTCGCGATGGCACTATTATGATTGCGCTGCCTGCCGTGGTTCAGGCAGATGGCAGTACCACCCCAGAAAAAATTATCAGATC
>JBGTNC010000286.1:0-6408 GCA_041743265.1 Alphaproteobacteria bacterium
TCCACCACAGCCGTTTCACCGATGACGATACTGGTTGCATGATCCATCATAATACCGCAGCCCAGTGCGGCGCCCGGGTGAATATCCACGCCGAATAAATCCGACATACGGTTTTGCACATAGAGCGCCAAAGGCTTGCGCCCCGCTAGCCACAGATAATGCGCCAGACGATAGGATTGCAGCGCGTGGAATCCTTTGAAAAACAAAAACGGGCATAAAACACTGGCGGCGGCAGGGTCATGCGCCATGACCGCATCCATATCGCGGCTGATCAGATGATCGAGCGTTGATGTTGCGCTGCAAAAATCTTCGAAGAGTTGACGCAAGGCTTGCTCGGTCAAATAAGCATCCGCCAGTTTGCGCGACAGTAAAAATCCGACAGCCTGTGGCAGGCTTTGTGCGTTCAATACTGTTTCTTGCGCCAGTGCGGCCAAAACCGGCTCTGTTTGCGCAAGTTTTTGTGCAGCATCCCGCAGGTCAGTCCAGCGGGAAGGGGCGGTCAGCGCGGCAGGGGCTTGTTCTTGCTTCATATTCAAGGTGTAGCCTTTCATAACACGGAAGTCACGCGCAAATTGCGCAAGTGGCAGGCAAGGGCTCAGGCTTTACTTTTCACGTAAAGGTTTCTAATATTTGGCTCATTTCAATATAAGTGAAGAACCATGAAAAACCAGCCTCCTGGCGTGCTTGAATTGATCGGAAATACGCCACTGATCGAAATCACCCGTTTTGACACTGGCCCTTGCCGGTTGTTTGCAAAAATGGAATCACAAAATCCGGGCGGGTCGATCAAAGACCGTATCGCGCGACAGATGATTGATGTGGCCGAAAAAGAAGGCAAGCTGAAACCAGGCGGCACGATTGTGGAAGCAACGGCGGGTAATACCGGTCTTGGCCTGACGCTGCTGGGTGTATTGAAAGGCTACAAAGTTATTTTGGTCGTGCCTGACAAAATGTCGCGCGAGAAAATCTTCCATTGCAAAGCCATGGGCGCGGATGTGCGGGTTGCACGCTCCGACGTTGTGCGCGGCCATCCTGAATATTACCAAGATGTCGCAGCGCGTATTGCCGAAGAAACGGGTGGATTTTTTGTGAACCAATTCGCAAACCCCGCCAATGTGGCTGCCCATTTTGACTATACTGGCCCCGAGATTTTCGAGCAGATGGAGCAAGACATTGATGCCGTTGTCTGCGGCGTGGGCTCCGGCGGTACGCTGACAGGTATCGGCAATTACATGAAAAAGGTCAGCCCGAAAACCGAAATGGTTTTGGCAGACCCCGTGGGCTCTATTCTGGCCCCGATGATTAACGAGGGTAAAACGATTACCCCCGGCTCATGGCTGGTTGAAGGCATTGGCGAAGATTTCATTCCGGATATTCTGGATCTCTCGCTCGTTAAAAAAGCCTATGCAATCTCGGATGAGGAAAGTTTGGCAACCGCACGCGAATTGTTGTTGCAAGAAGGTATTCTGGCGGGCCCGTCTTCGGGTACGCTGGCGGCGGCGGCTTTGCGCTATTGCCGTGAACAGACGGAACCCAAACGCGTAGTCACCATCATTTGTGACCGTGGCGATAAATACCTGTCCAAAACTTTCAGCAGCTTCTGGATGACAGAACAGGGCTTTACCGAGCGCACTCCTACCGGGACTGTGGAAGATCTTGTCGTGCGCCGCCATGATACGGGCGATACGGTGACGGTACGTAAAAGCGACACAATCCGCACCGCCTATAAACGCATGCGCTTTGCCGATGTATCGCAATTGCCGGTGCTGGATGATAACGGCGATCTGCTGGGCATCATCGATGAAAAAACCCTGCTCAATAAAATGACGCAAGAAGAGCGTGAACGCGATGTATCGCTGGAAGATGCCGTCACATCCGTTATGCGTCCGGCATCCCCCGTCTTGCAAAAATCGACCTTGATCGAAGATGCGGCACCCTTGCTGCAAAAGGGCTCGGCCGTCATGGTCGCCGATGGTGACAAATTTGTGGGCGTTGTAACCCGTATTGATATGTTGAACTACTTTTACCTGAAAGGTCAGGCCGCCTGATGTCTAGCAACCGCAAAAATCACGCTTTTTCTACCCGCTGCATTCATGGCGGGCAAGAACATGATCCGACAACGGGTGCCGTGAACGTGCCGATCTATGCCACCTCCACCTATGCGCAATCCGCACCCGGTGAGCACAAGGGCTTTGTCTATGCCCGTGGCCACAACCCGACACGCCACGCGTTTGAACGTGCCTTGGCGGATTTGGAAGGCGGCATTGGCGCTTATGCATTTGGTTCTGGCATTGCTGCCATGTGCGCAGTGCTGGATTTGTTGCCGGCAAACTCTCATATGATTGCCTCGGACGATTTATACGGCGGCAGTTTCCGCCTGTTTGAACGTGTGCGCAAGCAGACAACAGGGCTGGAAGTATCTTACATCGATATGACAGACCCAGAAAAAGTACTGGCGGCTGTGCGCCCCAATACAAAAATGATCTGGATTGAAACGCCGACCAACCCGTTGCTGAAATTGACGGATATTCCCGCCATGGCGCAAATCGCCAAGGACAAGGGCTTGATTTCGGTCGTGGATAATACTTTTGCAACGCCATGGATCCAGCAACCGCTGACCATGGGCATTGATGTCGTCGTACACTCCGCCACCAAATATCTGGGCGGGCATTCGGATGTCATCGGTGGTATTGCCATTGTCGGTCAAGATCAGGATATGTCCGACCGCATGAAATTTATCCAGAACGCAACGGGCGGTATTTTGGGCCCGTTCGATAGTTTCTTGGCCCTGCGCGGCGTAAAAACGCTGGATGTACGCATGGAGCGTCATTGCAACAGCGCGGGCAAAATTGCGGAATGGCTCAGCCATCATCCGAAGATTGAAAAAATCTGGTATCCGGGCCTTGCCTCCCACCCGCAACACGCGCTGGCCAAAAAGCAAATGCGTGGCTTTGGCGGGATGGTCACGGCCGTGGTGAAGGGTGATCTGGATGCATCGCGCCGCATGCTGTCGGCTTGCAAAATTTTCACACTGGCCGAAAGTCTGGGTGGCGTTGAAAGCTTGATTGAACATCCGGCGATCATGACTCATGCCTCCGTGCCCAAAGAACAGCGCGAAGCACTGGGCATTTCCGACGGGTTAATCCGTCTGTCGGTCGGTATCGAAAGCGTGGAAGATCTGATTGCCGATCTTGATTCCGCGCTCGGTAAAGCCTGATTTAAATCAAATATCAAACGGCGGGGTGTGCCATGACAAGATTGATAGCCGATATCGGCGCAACCAACGCGCGCTTTGCTATTTCGAATGATGATGGCATCAGCCATATCGATGTGCTGCCGTGTGATGATTTTCCGTCTCTGGCGGAAGCTGCCAAATCATACCTGAAACGCCACGGCGAAAATGCCCCCAGCGAAGGGGCTTTTGCTGTTGCCATTCCGTTGAACGGGTCTGACCAAGTCGCCATGACCAATAACAACTGGACCTTTTCGATCAAAGATACCTGCACCGCCATTGGCCTGAAAAAGCTGGATGTGATTAATGATTTCACAGCCCTTGCCTTGGGTGTGCCGCATTTAACGCCGGATGATTACACGCAGCTGGGCGGCAGCAAACCTGTGAAGGGCGCACCGATTGGCATTATTGGCCCCGGCACCGGCCTTGGTGTGGGCGCGGTTGTTTTTGGTCAGGACGGCAAAGCCGTGCCGATCACAACAGAGGGCGGTCACGTCACCATGCCCGCCACGACCGAGCGCGAATTTAAAATGTTCGAATGGCTCAAACAGACGAAATATCATCATATATCGGCCGAGCGCGTGATTTCCGGCAAGGGCATTGTGAATATTTATAACGCCTTGTGCGGGCTGGATGGTTTAACACTGCCCGAGCGCACCCCTGCCGAAATTACCGAAGCCGCTTTGAACAAAACCTGCAAAACCTGCGAAGAAGTGCTGGACCTGTTCTGCCACTTTCTGGGCGTGGCCGCAGGTAATCTGGCGCTGACCTACGGTGCCTTTGGCGGTATTTACATCGCAGGCGGCATTGTGCCACGCCTTGGCGATTACTTCCGCCATTCCCGCTTCCGCGAAAGCTTCCTCGCCAAGGGCCGTTTCGAAGATTACCTCAGCCCCGTGCCCGTCTTCATCATCACCCACCCATACCCTGGGTTGGAGGGGTTGAAGTATTTGGATTGAAAACAGACTAAATAAAAAAAAGCCCCGCTGTTGTTGCGGGGCTTTTTTTGTTTTGGTTGTACGGCTTTATCCATGCACCGTACCAAAGTAAGCACCAAAGGGTGGCAGGTAGAGGGATTTGCCGTTCAACTCGCTCAGCAGGCCGTGGTCTTTGATTTCGGATGTATTGAGCGGCAGGTCAAACGTCATGCCTTCATCACCGAGGTTAAAGCAGCACAGCACATCGCCGCTGTCATGCGCGCGGACGAAACCCAGCACGTTTTCAGGCGTATCGATAAAGCGAATGTCGCCGCGGATCAGGGCGGGGATGTTTTTGCGCCACTTCATGTAATGGCGGGTGAAGTGCAGGGATGAATGGCCATCATGTTCCGCATCGGCGGCAGATTTTGCCAGATGTTCAATCGGCACGGGCAGCCATGTGCGTTGTGCGGTTGAAAAACCGGCATTGGCTTTTTTGCTGTCCCACGGAAACGGCGTGCGGCACCCGTCGCGGCCTTTATCTTCGGGCCAGAGGAAAATGCCGAAGGGGTCTTGCAAGAGTTCAAACGGAATATCCGCCTCCGTCAGCCCCAGTTCATCCCCTTGATACATAAAGGCCGTGCCGCGCAGGGAAGACACAAGCGCGATCAGCATTTTTGCCTGCTGCATATCGGGTTTGTTTTTGACAGCCCAGCGGCTGGCGACACGCACCACATCGTGGTTGGCAAAAGCCCATGAGGGCCAGCTGTCGCCGGGCTGGGCGATGTATTCTTCCACCACCGCGCGCAGGGTTTTGGTGTTGTAGACATCCGGCCCCAAGAGCGCGAAGTTATAGGCGGTATGCAACATTTCCGGCCCGTCGGTATAGGCGACGCTGGTGGCAATCTGGTGGTCATCCCCAATTTCGGCCACCATGAAGCGGTCTTGATATTCATTGGTAAGGGCGCGCAAGCGTTTGATGAAGGGAATCATCTCCGGCTGCGTTTTATCGTACAGGTGACGTTGCCAGTAATAGGGGTGCGTCTGGCGGCCGCTGGGCTGGTTGCGGTTAAAGCCTTCCAGTGGCGGGTTGTCGCGCAGTTGTGCATCGTGAATGGCATGGTTCAGGGCATCAAGGCGGAAGCCATCTACGCCACGTTCCATCCACCAACGCGTCACATCCAAAAGCGCGTCTTGCACTTCGGGGTTACGCACGTTCAAGTCCGGCTGTTGTTTCAGAAACTGGTGATAGAAATACTGCCCGCGCTTGGTATCGTATTGCCAGGATGATCCGCCGAAAACGGAGAGCCAGTTATTGGGCGGCGTGCCATCGTCTTTCGGGTCGGCCCAGACGTACCAATCGGCTTTGGGATTATCGCGGCTGGCGCGGCTCTCGATAAACCACGGATGTTTTTCGGATGTATGGCTCATGACGATATCGATGATGAGCTTCAGGCCGCGCTTGTGCATCTCGGCCAGCATCTCGTCAAAATCTTCCAGCGTGCCGAACATGGGGTCGACGTTTTTGTAATCCGATACGTCATAGCCGAAATCTGCCATGGGCGATGTAAAGAAAGGGGAGAGCCAGACAGCATCCACGCCCAGCGATGCGACATAGTCGAGTTTTTGGGTGATGCCCTTCAGGTCACCAATGCCATCGCCATTGCTGTCAAAAAAACTGCGCGGATAGATTTGATAGATAACCGCGCCCCGCCACCATTCATTGCCTTGAGACATATGAAACACCCTTCTTCGAAAATAATTCTGATACCGCTGCAGCTGGCCGGCAGCCTTGAATCCTTATAAACAGGAAGGCTTTAGAGGTCAAAGAAAGTCATTTAGTCCTGCGCGTCTGTTGCGCCGCAGCATGGAAAATCGCTTGAGGTTGGGGTGCTATTTGATATTATAAAAACAATATCTACCTACTTAGGGAAATAATATTGCCCGGACACCGTATATATTACGTGCCGCCCCGCATGGTGGGCTCTGTTGCTGACTGGTCCGGACGTGACCAGAAAGACGGCGCGTCGTGGCTGGTGGATCAGGTCAAAGACCTTGGGTTCAACGCCATCTGGTTCAGCCCCATGGGCGAGCTGACGGGGGTTGAGAAAATTTCCCACGGTGAAAAACGCGCCGGCAGCTATTACGCCGTGCGCAATCATTTCAAACTGGATGATGAATTCTCCGCCGGCAAAGGCGATGCGGAAGATTTGGCACATTTGCGCCACTTCGCGGCGAAGGCCAAAGAAGCGGGCGTGC
>JBGTNC010000287.1:0-5656 GCA_041743265.1 Alphaproteobacteria bacterium
CCCTTCTCTCTTACAGCCTTTGTGGCATGTAGCAGGTTATGCTGTCGGCGCACTCACCGCGCGCATCGGCGTGGAAGCAGCCATGGCTTGCACGGTCGCGGTCGAGCATGTAATTGCGGAGCATTATCAAGAACAGCTTGATGCACTGGAAGGCATGCCGGAAGAAGCAGAGCTTTACAAAGCCATTGCAAAATTCAAGGCTGAAGAAGAAGAACACCATGATATCGGGCTGGAAAACGATGCCGAAATGGCGCCCGCTTACCGGTTGCTGTCATTTTTGATTGACCGTGGTTCAAAACTTGCCGTCAAAGTTGCAAAACGGATTTAAACCCGCTTATTGCATATCCAGTTCCGCATCCCAATACAGGTAATCGCGCCAGCTGTAATGCAAGAAGTTGGGCGGAAAAGCCCGGCCATTTGCCTGCAGCTGCATGGTGCTTGGCTGTCTGGGCTTGATCATGGGATGCATCCCGCATTCAATCGGCAGATAACTGCCTTTCAGCAAGTTGCAATCCTGACAAGCGGCGCAGATATTTTCCCAAGTCGTCGTTCCGCCGCGTGATTTGGGGATCACGTGGTCAAAAGTCAGTTCGTGGGTTTTGAATTTATCGCCGCAATACTGGCAAATCCAGCGGTCACGGAGAAAGACGTTAAAGCGGGTAAATGCCGGCCTGGCTTTAGGCTGCACGTACTCTTTCAGTACAATCACGCTTGGTACTTTCATCTGGAAACTTGGCGAGTGAATGACTTCATCGTATTCAGATACGATGTCGACACGATCCAAGAACACAGCCTTTACGGCTTCCTGCCAAGACCACAGTGATAGCGGAAAATAACTCAGAGGACGATAATCAGCGTTTAAAACCAGTGTCGGACAACTGTCCAGATGGTTGTACACGTTCGGGTATCCCTATGTATCTTCGGCCCGTCGCCACTCTGCCCCGACCCATTTCGGTCAAAGGACGGGCTCGAATCTCACCCATAGGCTCATTATATCATAAAAAAGGCCTTTTTCTGGAGCATCCGTCTGGAAACTATTGATTTTACAGAGGATTTAAAGTTATGCCTGAACTTTGGAATCGCTGGAATTATCTGCAATTTCAAAGTTTTCGCGCAGAAACTCAAGACCCCGCATGAGGCCGAAACCATCAATTCCATGCCCTAAACCGGGGCGCAGGATAGTTTCCACATTAAACCCAGCGGCCTCAAAACCGTCCCCGATACTGCCCAACATGGAAGCTGGCACCACTTCGTCGGCACTGCCGTGGATGGCCAAAATAGGCATTTTAACCATGGTCGGCGCTTTGAGTGCTTCTGCCTCGATCAACATACCTGAATAGCCCACAACCCCCGCGCAGGCGCTTTTACGACGTGGCATTGTGTACATGGCCATCATGGCACCTTGGGAGAAACCGACAACGGCCACATTTGCTTCGGATACGCCCCATTTGGCAATCTGGGCATCGATATAGGCATTCAAAGGCGGCATAGCTTTTTCGGCCTGTTTTTCGCGCTCGAAAGCCTGCGGGTCAATGGCGCGGATAGAGAACCATTGGTAGCCAGCCGCAAAGGCCTCGCAAACCTCAGGTGCATTCGGGGCGACAAATGCCGCATCCGGCAGCCCGTCCGCCCATTCACGACCGATCGCAATCAAATCATCCCCGCTTGCACCGTAGCCATGCAGGAAAATAACCAGCTGTTTGGTCGTGCCGGATTTCGGGGCCAGAAACGGACCTTCCAGTTGTTGTGACATCGTGATCAAACCTTTCCATCCGGCGCTATCGCGCCTATATTGTTTTTAAATTCCAAGGACCCAAGGAAACCAGACCATGCCCCCCGTTGCAACCTTATTTATTATTCTTGCCTTAGTGGCCCTGCTGGGTGTGGTGGCATCGCTATTGATGGGCCTTGGTGTCATGACGCGCGGGCGCACCGATGACAGTAAAACCAGCAACAAAATGATGCAGGTGCGCATCGTTTGTCAGGGCTTGGTAATATTGTTTCTTTTCCTGGCCTATTTGGCGAAATAACTTGCTGCATTATTTTCCCTAGTATTATACTTAAAAGCAGAATGGAAATGCACATTGCGCATCGCTTCTTGCTATGCACAATATCAAGCCAGAGGGGACGCGTATGTCACGACCAAGCCTCGACAGCCGTACTGTCATCAGCATGATTGAAGAAGTTGGTTGGTGCAGAGTGGGCCAAGAAGGCAGCCATATCCAGTTCAAACATGCCGAATTGCCAGGCCGCGTGACGATTGCGCACCCGAAAAAAGATATTCCCATCGGAACGCTCAAAAGTATTGAGCGTCAAGCCGGTGTCAAGTTCGAGCAAAAAGGAAGAAAATGGGCACCTATATTGCAATCCTCCACCAAGAACCCGACGGGGCCTCGTTTGGGGTAAGTTTCCCTGACTTTCCTGGCTGCATCACGGCGGCAGATACCATCGATGACATTCGCAAAATGGCGCACGATGTTCTGGCCTTCCACATCAAAGGTATGATCGAGGACGGGGATCCTATTCCTGCCCCTTCAGCACCAGAGCATATTATCAAATCAGAAGATTTTGATACAAGCTATGCCACGTTGCTGGTCACCGTTTCTATCGGTGCCTAATACTCCCGTAAAAGACAGCCCATGAAAATTTTATTTATCACCGCGACCAATCTGGGCGATGGCGTCCTGACCACGGGCGCATTGAATCATTTGATACGCACCTATCCCGACGCGCGCATCACTGTTGCTTGCGGCCCCGTGGTGACAACGCTTTTTGCGCCAGCGCCGGGGGTAGAGCGTGTGATATCCATGAAAAAGCAACCCTACGCGGGGCATTGGCGACAACTGGCTGCCGAAACCTTGTTCCAGAAGTGGGATATTGTGGCCGATATGCGCAACAGCGCCCTTTCCCGCTTCTTCTGGGCTGGGAAGCGTTATATCTGGAGCACGCAATCCGACATACGCCACAAAGTCGAACAGGTCGGTGATGTATTGGGGCTTTCCACGCCACCGGCGCCGCATATCTGGCTTGATGCACAAAGCCGCCAGACTGCCGCTGAACTTATTCCCGAAGGCGCACCCGTTCTGGCGCTGGGCCCTGCCGCCCGCTGGCCCGGTAAAACATGGCCGCATGAAAATTTTAGTGCCTTGGCCAAAAAGCTGATCGCGGCAGACGGCCCGCTGGCCGGCGCGCGTGTGGCTGTTTTTGCAGCCCCCGGTGAAGAAGCGACCGCCAAACCCGTGATTGATTCCTTGCCAGCAGATCGTGTGATTGACCTGATTGCAAAAACAACACCGCTGGAAGCAGCCGCCTGTTTATCGCGTTGTGCACTTTATGTCGGGAATGATTCTGGTCTGACCCATACGGCAGCGGCGACGGGAATTAAAACGCTCGGCTTATTTGGCCCCGGCTACCCCGCCCTCTATCGCCCGTGGGGGCCCGATGCTGCTTATGTCTCGACTCCTGAAACAGTTGAGCAGCTGACAGGCTATGCGGGATATGATTCCAACGACATCAAAACCAGCCTGATGACGACACTCACAGTAAAGGCCGCATATGATGCGGCCTTTGAACTGCTCGGTAAAACGATTGCCGTTTAAGGCAAGGCTTACTGATTATTTGTTGAGTGCGGTGAAGTCGCTTGTGACAGCGTCAATTTTGTCCTGCTTTGCTTTTTTAGCAGCATCGCCGGAAACGCCCCAAGTGCGCAGCTCTTTCGTGTTTGTATACACTTCCTGAGACTGTTTTGCAGTTTGGTAGCGAACGTATTGAACGCGTTCCCATCCACGGTGGCGCATGCAACCTTCATAATCGCTAAAATCTGTATGCGATATTTTGTGGTCGCCCAAACGTGTGGGAGTGTCGTAGTAGTTGAGCGCACCGGATGCCTTCAACGCACGACGATATTCGCTATGTGTATCAGGTGGTGTTGTTTCGCGCAACGCGCCGAGTTCAACCATCTCGTCAACTTCACGGACGCAGCCCGAGATGTCTTGTTCGAGTTGTTGTTGAGCTTTGGGGCCCGTCATCCAAAGCGCGGAGCTATCTTCAACCCTTTGCCAGTATGCCTGAGCGACCGGCGGATTGTATGTACAAGCCGAAAGAGCTAAAAGACCGCCAGCAGCGACCAGCATTTTGAAACTAGATGTCATGAGAACACTATCCCCTTGAGTAAATGTCCATTCTGTTTAGTACGTTAACCATTTCCTGTCCGCAAAACAATAGAGATATGTCACGGAACGTCTTTGTTGTGACTTTCCTGCCACCAGCTTTCCAGAACAACCCCATAAACTGGGGTTTTTACAGGTTTCTGTATATCCCGCGCGACCGCAACCAAGTCCCTGCCCAGATAAAACAAGGGAATCATGTAGTGGCCTTGCATCAAGCAACGGTCCAATGCCCGCGTGCGGGTAACCAGACCTTCGCGTGTATCCGCGCGGGCAATACTGTCTGCAATCGCATCCACGGCGGCGCTCTTGACCCCTGCGTAATTGCGACTGCCCTTCATGTCTGCGGAGGCACTGCCCCAGTAGTTCATTTGCTCGTTTCCGGGCGAGAGTGAATTGATCCAGCGGAACGACACCATATCGTAATCAAAAGCGTCCAGCCTGCCTGCAAACTGCGCGCTATCTACGGTGCGTACGGTCACGCCAATCCCCAACCGGCGCAGCGTGCGTGCAAATTCAAGCGCCGTTTTTTCATCTGCGGGGGAACCCAGTAAAATTTCAAAAGCCATCGCCTGCCCTTGGGCATTGACCAGCTTCTGGTCTTTGTATGTCCAGCCCGCTTGCTTGAGCAACGCCCAGGCTTTGCGTTGTCGCTGGCGCATATCACCTGTTGGCGATGCATAGGCTGGGCCAAACACGTTTGGTGGCAGAATATCTTTATAAGGTAACAGCGCTTCTAACTCGGCACCTTCCGCAACGCCTTGTGCGGCGAGTTCAGAATTTGCAAAGGCGCTATCAATGCGCTTCAGCGCATCAAAGAACAGCGATTTGTTCAGCCATGTATCATTGAACATATAAGACAAGGCTTCGCGTACGCGCAGATCATCAAACGGTGCGCGGCGGGTATTGAAAATGAGCGCGCGCAACCATTCGGGCCGCCCATGCGGAATTTCCTGCATATCAAACGCGCCTGCGTTTTTGGCACTGCCGTCATAGCCTGTTTTCCATTTGGTAATATCGTTTTCACGGCGCAGGTTATAGACGCCGGATTTAAACGCCTGAAGCGCGATATCATCATCACGGAAATAGTTATAGCTGAGTGTATCAAAGTTATACTGCCCGCGGTTCACGGCCAGATCACGCGCCCAGTAATCTTTGACGCGCGTATAGGTTATTTTTCGGCCCGGATCGACAGCACTGATTTTATACGGCCCACTGCCCAGCGGTGGCTCCAGCGTTGTTTTGGTAATATCGTGCTTTTCCCAGTAATGCTTGGGCAGTACGTGCATGAGCGACAAGATCATTACCGTTTCCGGATCATAACCCTCACCAAAGGTGAACTTGATTGTATGCGGATCAGTAATCGTCACATCCGATACCAGCCCGTAAACACGACGGCGCACAGGGTGCCCGTGTTTGCGGAACATTTTATAGCTGAATTTGACATCTTCCGCTGTCATCGGCGTGCCATCGTGGAAACGGGCTTCGGG
>JBGTNC010000288.1:0-12154 GCA_041743265.1 Alphaproteobacteria bacterium
GCTGGCAAGTGGCGCCGACATCAACGCTGTTTTTGACCAAGGCATGACGCTGCTGCAACGCGCGATCCGCCACGAAGCGCCGGAAGAAATGATCAGCTTCTTACTCGACCGCAAAGCAGACCCCAATGTCGTGAATACCGATATTGGCACGGCCTTGCATGTGGCGATCCGCAGCAAGCTGTTGCCCATCATCAACCTTTTGCTACGTCACGAAGCAGACCCCTTGCGCGAAAACACCAAAGGTTTAACGCCCCTGCAAATGGCGACTGCCGAGCTTGGCAGTGAATCTCCAATTGTAGATCGTTTAAAAATTGCCGATGGCGCCGCGCGCATGGCGCGTGAAAAATCAAAACCGACACCGCCTAAAACGGATTATCATTTTTACGGCCAGTAAAGGTCACGTTCAGGATTATCGACAGGAAAAGAAACATGTTCCCCTCCTTCAATAACAACGCACGCAAAGCCGGTACCGGCATTAACGCACCCATGGATGCCCAAGAACGTACCGCCTTGCACATGGCGGTCGCCGATAACGATGAAGTTGCCCTGCGCCGCCTTTTGCGTATTGGTGCCAACCCGAACCAGCCAGACAAACAAGGCCAGCCGCCCCTGTTCGAAGCAGTCACGCACAAACGCTTGCACATGCTGGAAACACTGGGCCACAATTCCAACACACAAATGCGCGACAAAGCAGGCCGCAGCCTGATTGACTGGGCGATTGAACAAAAGGCCGGCGTTGAAATGTTCCAGGCCCTGCGCGCCATTCGCGTACCGCTGGATGCCAACCTGCGCACCAAACGCACAGCCCTGCACACCGCCGCCGAGCAAGGCGCTGTCGATATGATCGACACACTTTTAAAAGCAGGTCTTGGCATCAACACCAAAGACAAAGATGGCAATACGCCGTTACTGCTGGCTGCCAAGGCCGGTCAGGTCGAGATGATGAAAAAGCTGATCGACGCAGGTGCCAACCCCAATATGCGCAATAACGATATTCAATCTCCGCTGTATGTTGCCGCTGAATCCGGCAATGTGGCGGCTGTTGATATTCTGCTGGCGGAGCCGTCTGTGCGCACCGAGGTGAATAGCCACGCTGAGTACAAAACCGGCTGGACACCGCTGATGGTGGCAGCTGTCAAAAACCACGCCGAGATCATCGACAAACTTTTCGCTGTCGGTGCCGATGTGAACCAGACAGATAACCAAAACCGCAACAGCCTGTTTATTGCCGCTGTAAACGGCAAACTGGATGCTGCCAAAAAATTGACAGCGCTGGGTGCCGATGCACGCAAGAGCCCTGTGTCCAACAACAACCGCTCCCCCATGATGCATTGGGTGCATAACGACAATTACCGCGAAATGCTGGCGGTGCTGATCAGCGCGGGTGCCGACATCAACGCAACAGATGGTAGCGGCCAAACGGCACTGCACCGCGCCTGCGACGGTATGCATGGCGAAAAAATCAAAGCCCTGCTGTCACTGGGCGCGAACCCCAACATCGTCAACGAATTCGGCCAACGCCCGATTGACGAGTTGATGGACAATTACAATTACCGCAACGATGAAATGCTGCCGATCATGACAGCGCTTTTGACCAAGGGCGCCAGTGCAGACCTGTCGCCAATGGCAGAAGTTGAATCAAGCCCCATGCATATGGCAGCACAGTACGGCCATACCATCACCGTTGCCCTGATGCTGCAACACAATGCACAGGTAGATGCGCATGACCGCACCTTTAGCCGCAAAACACCGCTGATGATTGCCGTCGAACAAGGCAAGCTGGACATTGCAGAAATGCTGGTGCTGCACGGTGCCAACCCGCTGAAAACCGATAACATGAAACGCAACGTGCTGCACATTGCGGCACATCATGGCAATCCGAAAGTGCTGGAATTTATTCTGGGCCTGCCGGGTATTGATGTGAACGCCGTGGATGGTCTGGGCCGCACAGCTTTGCACCATGCCTGCCTGCGCGAAAAGCCGGAAGCTGCCAAAATACTGATGGCACACGGCGCGTCCAGCACAGCCTATGATGCCGATGGCATGACAGCCCTACACAGTGCCCTGGTATCGGGCAACAGCGACATGCTGCAGGCCTATGACGAAGCACAGGGCTCTTTCTGCGACTGGGATGCCCGCACGCGTGAAAGCGGCGACACACTGCTGCACGCGGCCGTGCGCGGCGGCATGGAAATGTCGATTGAAAAACTATTAGGCCTTGGCGCTGACCTGACCCAGACAGATATGCAAGGCCGTAGCCCCCTGCATCTGGCTATTGAACTTGAAAAAACCGATCTGGCCCTCATGCTGGTATCTAATGTAACGGCGCGCAAGATCAGCCTCGACAGTCTTGTCGATATGAAAGGCCATACACCGCTGCATACAGCGGCGATGACAGATAACAGCCGTATCGCCGCACAGCTGGTGGCGGCAGGGGCGGATGTGACCCTCACCGATAGCGATGGCAATTCGGCCTTGCATCTGGCCGTTCAGCGCAACAACTACGATGTGGCCGAATTTTTGGTGAACAAAAAGCAAGTCAGCGTTTTGCAAGCCAATGATGCCGGTGAAACCGTTTTGCAACTGGCCATGGCAACCAAGAACGAACGTTTGTTCAACCTGCTGTTGCCTGCCGCCCTGAAAGAGCAAGAAGCACAGGCCGAGAACAAGCCAGAAGCCCAGAACAAAACACCCAAGCCGCCAAAGCCGCCCAAACCAAACGGAGCATGATTATATGCGCGCGATTTTTCTAATCACGGCCGCTGTCTTCTTGTTCATCGCCAGTGCGGATTTGGCAACAGCGCAAATGCAATATCATCATGTGCAAGCGGATCCCGCTGCCAAAGCGAAAAACAACACGACAAATCCTGCCGCTGCAAAAGAAGGTGAATTTGAAGGCGGGCATACAACCGTTGTGACCTCCGTCAAAACCTGTCTGGATGAATTGCCGCCAGCTGATGCTGCGGAAATTCGCAGTAATTACCTGAAACCCTATCAGGAATGCCAGCGCCGCACGCAAGCGCTTTCCGTCAAACGCCTGAAAGCGGGCGAAGAAGAAGACAAGCCCGAGAGCAAGGAAGCCGAAAGCCCGCGTAATTTTATACGCGTTCAAAAAGACACAACACCGGGAAAAGCCCCTGTGATTGGCATAAAAGGCAGCAATATCCCCGATGCCACGCCAGCCCGTGCGCAAGACAAGTATAACCGCTAATATTTTCTGTGATATAATAGGAATAACGGGCCACGGTGGCCCGCGCAGCCCCTTGGCGGGTACCAAAACCGGATATAACGAGGAATTAAAACAATGCCTTCTTTTCTGACAGCGCTTTTTGTTTGCATGGCCTTTGTCCTATCCCAGACAGCACCTGCACAGGCACAAAGTTCTTACACGGGCGCCACACAAGGCTTTGTCGGCGAAAAGAGACCGCCTGCACGCGCAACACCTCCCGAGGATTATGCACCAGTCCCCACAAAGCTGCCGCCTGTATTTGACAATGTCGCACCACCGCCCCTGCCCGCCACAGCAACGGCCGCTGACGGAGACACTGCGGTCGAAGATCCTTGCTCTGCCTATACAGATTCTTACGATTCCTACACCTTGTGCCAAGACCGTAACCAGAAAATTCAACGCATGAAAGATGCTAAGGCAAAACGTCAGGCCGCTGATGCCAAACGATCAGGCAAAGAACCCGTGGCCCCGCCTGTTGCGGAAACGCCAAAAGCTGAAACAGAAAAACCTGCCGCTGATACAAAAACAGCCGATGGCGCAGAAGAGCCGCCAAAAGAACTAACCCCGACCGAAAAAGCACTGGACGCACGCGCCAAGGCTGTCGAGAAAAAATCAATCGGCGTTAAATAACATCTGAACGGTTTATGATGGTCCCGCAGACGGCGGGTTTTTGAAGTTAATGCGCTTGAGCACGGCGACGCTGCGCGTGGTGCCTTCTGTCAGGCGTTTGATATCGTAATTTTCAAAAGCTGTTTTCACCAGATCTTCCATTCCTGTCTGGCGGGCCATTTGCATGACATCGCGGCCGCGATTGTCGCTATGCTTCACGTAGGCACCTGCTTTTAAAAGTGCTTCTGTTGTTGCGCGGTGGCCGCTGTTCAAGGCGCGCATCAAAACGGTGCGCCCGTCATTGTCTTCTGCTTCCAGATCAACATCGGCGCGGGCCAGTAACAGACGGAATGTTTTTGTGTCGCCGCCAAGCTCTGCCAGCATTAAAAGCGTAGCGCCTTTTTCATCGCGTTGATCCGGATTATAACCTTTTGCCAGTAACGGTTCGATCAGGCTGTGCATGTCATGTTTGGCGGCCAGCAACAGCGCTGTTTCACCTTGGTGATTTTCACGCGCGGTATTGAATGCGGCCGTCAGGCTTTTTTTCGCAAACAGCGCTTGGCCCGCGATAATGGATTCCATGAGCGCGTCATTGCCAAGCTCGTTCGGAAAATCTGGGGCAGCACCTTTGGTCACCAGAAAATTGAAAATCTGTTCATGCCCCACGCGGGCAGAAAAAATCAGCGATGTGTCGCCGCTTTTGTCATGATAGTTAAGATTGGCGCCCTTTTTCACGGCGGCCTGCACACCGGCAAAGTCCAGCGCCTGCGCGCTGCCGAGCAGCGCGGCATTGGCCAGATCTTGTGACAGTTTGCTCATGCGGTATATCCGTTCGAAAATATTGCGGCGTTTGCACCAGACAAGAGTGTATCTTTTACATATCTAAATGTCAAAAAAAGCGGCTCTTTTGAAAGGATCTTGCTGAAATCCCTGAATTTTTTACCCTGCCGTCGCCACAACACCCCAAACCCCAGCTGAGCGGAACAAAACGAAATGGCACGAAACAAGCGCCAAAAGGCTTGATTCGCAAGCCCAAGCTGCTGGAAGCACAATACAGACAATTTTCATGAGAAGGCAGGAACACTAAATTTTTGAGAGACATCAGTTTTTCGCTCTATCTACACCCATATACCATGCGTAAAACCCGGCGAGACTTACACAGCGCTTAAACCACTAACCTATAAAAGAAGATATTTTTTTGTCCCCAACCTCCGCTACACTAGGCGCATGGAATATGTAGTTTTTACAGTATTGGTCTGGACGGTTGCGCTGTTTCACAGACGCGAACACCGTGGCCTGCAGCAAGAATTGCAAACGCTGCCCCGAGAGGCGCTCACAGAAACGACACCGGCAATTGCTGGTCACGACTGGCGGGTGACGGCCGTGGATGCCGGCAGTGTTACAATGAAACGTGCCTTTCAACCTGTCGGACGGGCAGGGATTTTGCGCTATGCCCTGCCGGTCGTGTTTCTGGCCGTGATGATGATTGTGCTGCAAAGTTTTATCATGGCGGCAGCTTATTTAGCCGCGCTGATGTTGCGCTGGTTTGTGCTGGAGATCAAAATCACACGCCCGCCAGAACAAGCTGCCTATACCGCCATTTTATATGGCCGACAGTTGTTTGGCGAAACGCTTTAAAGCAAACAGCAGATTATTCAGACACTTTTTCAGGAACAGCTTCAGGCGCCACTTCAGGCGCTTTTTCCGGTGTTGTTGACGCGCTGTCTACGGGTACCAGATCAGGCGCTGGGCCTAATTCTTCCGGTTTTTGCGGATGCCATGCAGAAACCTGACGATCAGCAGATGCAATTTCCAGCGCGTTCAGTTTTTTACCAATTTCTTCTGCCAGTTTACCCGCAGTAATGCCCATGGCGGGGAAACCTTTGCCGTTTTCGGCAATTTTAAACCATTTATACGCGGCAGGATGATCCGGCTTGAAATCATACGTATCACCCTTGCTGCCTTGATACAAATGCACGGCATAGAAAAAAGCGGCCGCCTGATCACCCAGCTTCGCGCCGCGTTCAAACCACAAAATAGCAAGGCGGGTGTTTTTGCCGATACCTTTGCCTTCTTGATACAGCGTTGCCGTCGCCAAAATACCTTCCAGGTTATGCAGGGCAGCAGCGCGGCGATAAAGCGTGAAGGCTTCTTCAAAGTTTTGATCTACGCCGTGACCATTGCCGTACATATTCGCCAATAGCACCATGGCGCGGGCATCGCCGCTTTCAACTTCGGGACGTAAATTGGTGATGGCTACTTTCCAGTTGCCGCTGTCATAGGCGACTTTGCCCTGACCGTAATCTGCCTGTGCAACCGTTGGAAAAACCAGCAGGGAAGCTGCAACCAATGCCCAAATGCGCAAAACCATGAAAACTCCGAAATTTAAATATTGAACCTTTGTCTTTCAAGAATAAGCCTTCCGGCCCCGCTTTTCAAACAACAAGAGTAAAAATTCATGTCCGCAGACAGTCTTTGGCGTATTCAATCCGGTCTTTACAGTCACCTTGGCAACGATGCCGCGCTGACCAGCCAATTGGCTGACGCCAGCGCGAGTATTTTTGACCATGTCCCCGCCAATACCGCTTTTCCCTATATCACCATCACCGACTGTGCTGCCAGACCGTTTGATACACAGCAATATGCGGGCATTGAGGCCATCATCACCATCGACAGTTTCAGCCGTGCGGCCGGATCACAGGCCTTGCGCCAGATCACAACCGCCCTGCATGACGCCCTGCATAACAAAGACTTCGAAATCGACGGCCACACACTGCTGCTCTGTCAGGCGCAAGACACGCTGATCACACAAGACACCGATGGGGAAACGTATATGGGTCGGCAAAGGTTCCGCCTGTTGGTGGATACAAACGCTGACGCGTAAGGCCGCACCCCTTTTCAATCTGCATTTCTAAACCAAGGAGTTTGACACATGCCCAGCCAAAAAGGCCGCGACCTGTTGCTGAAAATCGGCGACGGTATGGAAGAAGAAAGTTTTTCAACACTGGGGGCGGCACGGCTGGTCAGCCTTGCCCTTAACAACCAACCCGTGGATAGCACCAGCATGGACAGCAACGGCTGGCAGCAATGGACAGCCGATGCCGGTATCCAGAGCTTGCACATTCGCCTCGAAGGTATTTTCAAAGATAGCGCCGCAGAAGAAACGCTGCGCGCTGCTGCTTTTGAACGCACGGCTTGTAACTACCGGCTGATCTTTCCGAATGGAGACCAATATGCGGCAGGTTTTGTTGTCGAAAGCTATACCCGTGGCGGTAATTACGACGGGTTGGAAAGTTTTGCCACGCAGCTGATCCGCAGCGGTGCGGGCAGCTTTACCAAGTACAGCGCATGAGCGGTATTCTTTTGCCTAGTATGGGCGGCAATCATACCCTGCACCCGACACTAACACTGGTGGCAGAGCTGGAAGACGCAGGCGGCAGTCTGTTTCTGATCGCAGAAAGTCTTGTGCAAAAAACGCTGGGGCTTGCCGATATTATTCGCCTGCTGGGCATTGTGTATCAGCATGCACAAACTAAAACCACGGCGACAAAAATGACGGCAGAGCAGCTACCTGATTTTTTGCTCACGCAATCCCCCGTCCCGCCTGCAAGCATTTTGGCAGATGTGCTGATGGCGATCTTGCGCCCGCTTTATGCGATGGAGGCTGTGCAGGAGAGCGCCGATACCGCATTGGGGGAGGCCTGACACACCCGCGCCGCGACATTGATCTTGGCCCCTTGCGCGGGTTTTTTATGGGGGTTTGCGGTTGGTGGCCGATGATTGTGCAAACCGCACGTTTAAGTGATTTACAGGCCAGCTGGGAGGTCTATCACCGCTATCACGGGCCGCCACCTGCAACAATAAACCCCGTCAGGGCTGCATTTTTACAAGACATGATGCAGCAGTTTCCAGACCCCACAAAGGACACCGCCCATGACACTTGAAAACGATACCAATGACCTGTCACGCACCATGGCCGATATGCAAGACAAGACGCGCAAGCTGAATGACAGTTTGCAAACGCTGGCAGAACAAGGCTTAAAGCAGCTGGAAACCGCTGTGACACAAACCAGCCGCAAACAATCCGCGCCTACCAGACAAGACAGTAGCAACATCACACGTGATGCGCTCGTCAATCTACTGCGGCAGGAATTGGGGCAGAGCTTGAAGTCTGTACTGGGCGGACTGTCAAACCCGCAAGGCAGCAATGGCCTGCAAGTCATCATCCAGAACAATACCGGCGCCCAAGTGACCGCCCGCGAAAGCGGCGGCATGGACCAGAAATATCTGGAGATCACGATTGACCAGATGGTTGCCAATTCCCTGCTGCGCGGGCGGCAGACCAGCGGGGTGTTACGCACACTCTTTGGTTTAGCCCCCAGCTTGCTTGGCCGTTAAGCGAAAAGGACCCCACACATGACCATCGCCACATGGCCCGAAGCCTTGCACGCCGCCCCCCTGATTGAGGGCCTGCGCCAAAAGCTGCCCGATACCATTTTACGGAGCCGCATGGACCAAGGGCCCGGCAAACTACGCCAACGCACAACAGCAGGGGTGGAGCGTTTAACTGTTGCCTACTTACTGGACATCACCCAGTTCAACGCCTTGAAAAGTTTTTACCTTGAAACATTGGCGGGCGGTGCCTTGCGGTTTTCTTATACGCACCCCGTTTTGGGCGGCAGCGTCACCTGCCGTTTTGTGCAACCGCCGGACATTGCCCCCTTGCACGCCGGATATATCCGCGCCGTGCTGGAGCTGGAGGTATTGCCATGAGCCGCCCGATTACACAAGATAGCCGTGCTGCGTTTTATGCAGCGGAAACGGAAGAGGTCTTTGTCATCCTGCTCACCCTGACGCATCCTGACATGGCAGAGCCTTTGCGCGTTTCCAGCAATGCGGTCGATACAGACAGTCGCGGCAATATTTTTATCGCCTATCCCTTTAACCTGTCGCTGCCGGATGATGAGGATAATCGGCCCCCGAGGGCACGTCTGGCCATTGATAACATCGATCGCCAGATCATGCAGGCCGTACGCCAACTGACATCATCGCCTACGGTTTTGATTGAGATTATCAGAGCTGCCGCGCCCGATGTCGTAGAGGCGAAATTCGAAGATTTCCGCTTCACAAACATTTCATACGATTCGCACATGATTGAAGGAGATTTGACCGTAGAAGACTTTACAGCCGAACCTTATCCCGCCGCCAGCTTCTCCCCCAGCTTGTTCCCGGGATTGTTTTAAACCGTTTGAATCAAAGAAAAAAACAGTGGTCTTAATACTTCTTTCAATTTTCTTATGGTAAGATTAGAAAAATAGGGTTAAAGTATTAAAAATCAGTAAAGAATCTCGGTTCATCCGCTGGATTAATACTTGTCATAACCTTCGACAGGCTTAAGGGGGCTTTATTTATGGACGCAAAATCGCAATTTCTGGGCACAGCCACAGACACGAACGACTTTCTGACGCGATCCCTCTCGGCGATTGGTCAGGATACACGCGGTGGTGTCTCCGAAAAATTCGCAGCGGAAGTCAACTATATCAAAAGCCATAGCCCGAACCCGGAGCTTGCAGATGTATGGGCCAAAAAACTTTCTGGCGCCACAACTGACAAACCAAAGCCTTCTGCCACAACCCGCCACAACATGGGCGGCATGAAGGGCTAAACAGAATTTCCCTGCTTTGCAGGACTTGAACAAAAAAACCCGCATCGGTATAAACCGCGCGGGTTTTTTGTGCCCGTTTTCTGGATGTAATATCCGCGCAGCTAACCATCCCCTCATAACCGAAAGTTTTCCCTCATGTTTCGATTGCCACGAACATAACCACTAGATAGCAGTTGATATTTAATCAGCGCGGTTTAAACGCCGCCGTAAACTGCGTGGTGCATCATCACTTTCAGCAATGTACGCTCTAGTTGCGGGTGGCGATAACGGGCGGCAGTATCGCGTGCAGTTTGGCCTTTGCTGTCTTCGGCAAAAACATCAACACCTGCTGCGATCAGCATACCTGTCAACTGCATATCACCACGCACAGCTGCCAGATGCAAAAGGCCCTGACCCGTCAAACGGTCAGACACATCCAAACGCGCACCTTGGCTAACCAGCCACAGAACAATGTCTGTGTGGCCTTGCTGAACGGCATAGTAAAGGGCTGTATAGCCGAAGGGATGAATGGGCGCATCGAGTACCGCGCCGTTGTGCACCAAAAACTTGACCATCTCGAGACGGCCAAAGAAAGCGGCTTCGTGTAGTGGACGTCTTCCTTCATCATCTGGAAGATCAACTTCGCCACCCGCCAGCAAGATAACTTCCGCGCTCAGCAAATCGCCTTCGCGTGCAAGATCGTGCATGAAGCTTTGGCCGATGTGGTGGAAAGGCTTGAAACGGCCGAGCACATCGGACAGCGTGGGTGCGTCCAGGTTGAAGTTATACGCCAGAAGATCAGTCATGACAGACGATGTCGTCATCTGCGGCCCCCTTTCGTTAATTACGTCGCGGAACACTATATCTGGTAGATGTCTTCATTATACACCACAAGATAGTGAATAAAAAGTTAACATCGACATGCTGAGTCTATTGAAATCAAGGGCTTAGTATTGTCATATTGCGGAAAAACACGCGCATTGCACGGGCTGTTTTTACCCGCCTTAAGAACACATGCTTAAAAATAATTTCAAAAATCTATCCATTTTATAGATGCTTATTTCCTTTTCTTAATACAGTGCTTTTCCCGCCCCGCAAAAAAAGCGCAGGCAAACAACCGTCCTCTACATGTGTTATATTTTTCATATAGGTGTGCAAAAAATAATTTATACGCGCTGCTTTTTTGTGTGAAAAGCAGGCTATGCAGACAGAAAAAAGGGATATGCCGCTTAAAGTTACTGCGACGGCGGCTTCGGCGTAGGTGGTTTTTTGCGCGAATCCGGCACGGAAGGGATGATCGGGAAAGCTGCAACACCCATCGGCAAAGAACTTGCCGCTGCGATATTGGCCGCGATGCGACGCTCTTCCAATTCACGCAGCGATACTGCGATTGCTTTTTTGCCGAGCTTTTCGGCGTGTTCGCTGAGTGTCATGTTTTCTTGCTTCAGAAAAACATTTGCGCCGGTATTCAACAAAGCATAAAGAATATTGAGGTTTTCAGCGATAAGCGCGATATGCGTCGGGTATTCACCCTTCGCATTTTTTGCATCAGGGTCAGCGCCGAGATCCAAAAATTCTTCGACCATTTTCACATCGCCCATTTTGACAGCGCGTGTCAAATAGGTTTCCCCTTCAAGACCCGGGGTGTTCAGCGCGGCATTGCCAAGGCGCATGCGATTAAAAAAACGTTTGAGCGACATACGATATATTCCTGATAAAAATAAAGCGACCTCACTGTACGATACAGGCTGTGAATAACAACTGTTTTCGCAATAACCGGACAGTTTTGCGGTGCAGTATTAAGCCTTTTTGAAAGAATGTTCTGATCTATTGTAATATTATTATACTGTCCGGATTTTGCGTATTGACTCCGCAAGCCCGCACGCGCAAGCTGCCTTATTCAAAAAAATACATGCACCCGTTGCAAACAAAAGAATAAGGAGAAGTGCCGTGAATTTTGGTTTTACACCCCCCGATCCGGATCAAGTTCTGGAATCCCTCGACCGTCTGAAAGATGCTTTTCAGCGTGCCGCCGCCGCCGAAACGGGCAGCGCTAAACCGCTGTTTGTCAGCCTGAGCAATTCGTTCAACAAAACCATCGACAATGCGATGGATATGGCTGCCAAAACCACCAACCCAGATCCGAACAAGATCATGATGCAGATGATGCCGGCTATGATGCAATTGCAAAATTCCGTCAACCAGCTGCGCCGCGAAGCCGCAACAAACCCAGCCGCTGCACAAACACTGCAACAACTGGAAAGCGACATCCGCGAAGAAGTCAGCAGCCTGATGGGCGGCTCCATGCCTGGTATGCCTTCCATCAAAAGAACCCCGCCAAAGCCGCCGGCCCCTAAAGGCCCGAAGCCCAAGCGTCCGGGTGATGGCAGCTTCGACCTGTAAGCTGTAACGATTTAAAAAAGCCCCCATCGGAAACGGTGGGGGCTTTTTTTATATTTGTTTTTTAGAAAAACAAACTCAGCTTTTTGGTTTCGGCGCATTGGGCGCAGACAAAGCATCCAGCTGCTTTTTCAAATTTTCCGGTGTGAGTGTTTCTTCTTTCAACTGCTCACGGATTTCAGGATACATATTTTCCAGCACGTCACGCAGCTGTTCCATGTTCTGCACACTCAAGGCTGCCAGTGCACGGTGGTCATGCTGCAGATAGGCGC